>SLEY01000699.1 GCA_007124535.1 Planctomycetaceae bacterium | reverse complement strand
TGGTGCGGCGCACCGGCTGGTATACCGAGCAGGGGACGGGGGACCGCTTCTGTAATTTCGTCACCCGTTTCGTGTTCCACCGCGACAGCCCGGTGGTGCGCATCTTCCACACCTGGATCTTTACCGGTGACGGGAATCGCGACCGGGTTGCGAACATGGGCTGGCGGTTCGATGCGGCGCAGCCGGTCCACGGAAGCGCCTTTCTGAACGCTTTCGAGGACGGCGCATGGATTTCGGCTGCCTCGCTGGTGCAGTTCGACTACCAGACGTTCCTGCTGCCCAAGGCTGGAAGCGAGCAGGAAGGAAGGACGCCGGGCGTGCTGAGCGCATTGGTCGGCGACACCCGCGCGACGTTCGGGGCCAAAGACTTCTGGCAGAACTTCCCCAGCGAGCTGGAGGTCGGCGCCGAGGGGTTCACCTTCTACAACTGGCCGCGCCGCAACCCGCCCGCGCGCATGGAGAGCCCCGTCGCTAGGGAAGACGCCTTCCGGCACCGCTTCGTCCACGAGGGCGAGCTTTTGGACTTCCGCATTCCCGACGAGTACGCGGACGGCCCTATCTGGCGCGAGTCGTCCAGCCGCGAGGGGCATTGGGCGGAAGGGCGCCCGGAGACGGCCAACGCCCAAGGCATCGCCCGCACCGAGGAGATGTTCCTCTATTTCGCCGACGCCTCCGCCTCGGCGGACGACGCGGCGAGGGTCATCCAAGGCTTGAACGACGAGACGCTCCGCGCGGTCGCCGACCCGGCGTGGGTGTGCGCCAGCGGCGTGTTCGGCGACATGCACCCCCGCGACCCCGAGGACTATCCCGAGGAGGAGCGGATCGCCGAACTCGCCCTCATTGCCCCCGCCCGATGGGTGGAGAGGCTGGGCTTCTACGGGATGTGGCTGCACGGGGACTATCCTGGTTGGGGCATCAACCTGGAAGCCCGCACGGCCTCGACCTACCGCACTCTTCGCAAGAACCACAAGGCCTTTCCGTACCGCTGGACGCCCTTCGCGCGCAGCGGCGATCCCCGCATGCTCAAGCTGGCCGAGAAGGCGGTGCGGCAGATGACGGACGCGAACTTCTGCCACTACGCGACCGCCGAGGTGGACGAGTCGGTGGGGCCGGACCACTTCCGGCGGCAAGGGTGGTGGGACCGCTCGCTGCTGCCGTGGGCGGGGCGGCGCGGCCCGCACCTGCGCTCCTACACCGTGGACTGCGACTACCTGTGGGAAGCGTACTACATGACCGGCTACGGCCGCGCCAGGGACATCGCGCTGCTGTTCGGCGAGCTGACCCAGCGCGACCACGCGGCCATCAGCGTGTCCATGCCGGGCAGGACCAGGCCGATCGAGTCCATGCTGACATCGTACATTGACATGTACCAGGCCACCTTCGATCCATGGTTCCTCGCATCCCTGCATGAGATCGCCGACCTGAAGGCCCACCTTTACGGCGCCGAGGAACCGGTGGACAAGTGGACGCCCTGGCCCGACGACACCGGCCACACTTGGCGCAGCGCCAGCCAGAGGCTTTACCAGTTCACAGGCGAAGAACTGCACCGGCACATGGCGCTCAACAACGCCATGGCGTGGGCCAGCCCCCGCTCCGGCGGAGCCAGGCGGGGCGGCCACGCGGGCGGATGGGGCGTTCCTCGGGTAAGCCATTCGTCTTTTGCATGGTCGCTGACCGGAGACGAATTCTATCTCCGTCGCGCGGCAGCCAGCGTGGACGTGCTTAATCTGTATGTCTATGAAGGAGAGACCGATTACCTGCGCGGCACCCAGCCGAACATATTCCATGGTCGCGTCCCGTTCGCGAACACCTTTTCCCAGGGGTGGGGGGGGCTGGGCCATGCGCTGAGCCTCTTTGAGCGCGCGGGGCGCCGGCCCGAGCCTTTGCACGACCCGTTCCTGCTCGGCGGCTCTTTGGTTTCGAGGGAGGACGGCGCTTACCGCTTCAGCCTGCCGAGCGTCTACATGCGCAAGGACGGCCCCCAGGCGGTGCCGGTGCTTCTCGACGCGCTCGGACGCGGCAGGGGACCGGAAAATGGTTGGCCCCAACCCCAATACGGCCCGTACTCCTACGAGGTGCTCGACCGGGAAGGAGAAACCGTCGTCGAAGGCGAGTGGCGCGCGCCGGACATGGTAGAGATACCCGCCAACGCCCCGCAAGGCGCCTACCGCGTGGACGTGTTCGGCAACATCCCCTACCCCGACGAGGATTACCTGCTGGAGAACTGGGGTCCTGACGATCTCGGCGCGGCACGGTCCCGGTTCGAACGCCGCCACAACCGCGTCTTCTTCCCCTTGGGCAAGTTCGATACGCCCGAGGTGATGGCCTTCGAGCCCAGCCCGGGCGGCACTTCCGTGGACGCCCCGGGAGTGGGCTACCACTTCATGGTGCCCGAGGGAACGGAGGAGTTCTGGATCGAGTTCAGAAGGAGCGGCGACGGAAGGGCGCCTATCAACCGCATCTCGGTGTGGAACCCCGACGGCGAGCGTGTGTACGACCATTCCTACACCGGTGGCCCGCCCGACCGCGTCACGATTGAAGTCCCGCCCGAGCACCGGGGGCAGGTTTGGCGCGCGACAGGCGGGACGTTCACCGTGGACCCGCAGATTCCGCCCTATTTCTCGCTCACCCAATCGAAGTGGTTCGACCCGGAGGAGTAGGAAGCCGCAGGGCGGCGTCCCGGTGTCGTTCGAACAACGTTCCCCGGCCAGCGGGCAAGGCGGTTGGAATTTGCGCCGCTGCCTCGCCCGCTGGGTCGCCGCAGGGCAACTCGATAATTCGGAGGCAATCCAGCATGGGCACAGACGCCTTGCGCATCGGCACACGCCGCGAGCGGTTCGTGGACGGGCACTTGATCGAGGAGACGCGCGGTGGCGCGGCTGCACAGTCCCACGCCCCGCGTGTCGCTCCCCATGGACCAGCCGTGGGAGACCGGCGGCTACATCACCGTCTTCCGCGACGGCGACCGCTACCGGATGTACGACAAGGGCGACTCCATGCGCGACGTGCCCGGCGAGCTGGAGCGGGCGTTCGGCGAAGTGAGAAATGGGGTCAGGTCTTGACATTTAACTCTTCCTGGGAGGGGGCCGTGGGTGGCCAGTCGCTGCGAAAGTTTTCCCAGACGGCGTTCCCGGGCACGATCCTCTCATATGAACTGCACACCAGATAATGCGAGTACCACTATGTGGTGGCTATACGCCCGTATTTGGGGCATCCGATACACCAATATAGTTATCACCGCCGACGTGAGAAGACGTGCCGGCTGATATCGAGTACACTTCACTTGGTGGTTTGCTGGGGTTTGGGGAATCTTTCGCGACAGGGGTGCTTGTATGCCCAGTGGCAATGACAGGCAACCCGTTCTACGGCAACGCCGCCCTGTTGATGGCCGATATCGCCATCTGGAGCCAGCATCGCGAGCGGGGGCTGTTCAGCCGATGACCGGCGTTGCCTCACGCTTCGTCTTCCGGCGACTGACGCCGGAAGACCGCCACAATGTCTTCGACAGGCACGACAAACAACTGGTTGTCGGGCTCGAAGTCGACGGGGATCGCGTTCTTGGGGTGAAACAGGATCTTGTCGTACTGTCGCAAAGGGACGTCGACATCGTTTTCGACCTGGGTCGAGATGGTGACGATCCTCCCGGTAATCGTGGGGATTTCCGCTTGGTCCGGAAGAGCAATCCCGCCCCGGGTCTCGCGTTTCGGTTCGTCCTTGCGAACCAGAATCCGGGCCCCGATGGGCTCGACATATTCGAAAGTTTGCTTGCGTGTGGTGGCCATGCGCTGCTCGTTGAGGGAGATGTCCGTCGCTCCGTAACGACGTTCCGGTTTCCAGCGTAGTCTTCGCCACCGTTTTCGGCAACCGGAGACCGGCCAGAATGAAGCGACGGGTCCCCCGCACGCCCTAGGAACCCCACGGCCCTGACGCTCGCTCGGCGGTGTGTTAGAATCAAGGGATGGTGACGGGAAGTCCCCCGCTCGGTCTCCAGCACGGACGGCGTGACCGTGCGCTCGATGCGGGCCGGTCCCTGTCCCCCTCGGCTCGAGAAGGTTCGATGATGAAGGTTCGTTTTTATCGTTTTTCAGTGCCTGTCCTGCTGGCAATCGGCTTCGGCTGCCACGGCACGGAGCCTGCTGGAGAAAGCCCGTCCGCCCCCACGGCGGTTGCCGTCCCCGAACCGAGTCCGGAGGCCGCGCCGCCGGCCACCGCCGAAGACGTCATTCGCCAGGTCGCCGATTTCTACAAGTCGAAGGCCACGATCCGGGTGGAGGATCAAGCGACGGTCCTCACACGCGTGGCCGAGTCGGAATATGAGGTGACGGTGAACCGGGCCTTGGTGTTCGCCCGGCCCAACCAATTGGTCCTGCGCAGCGATGGGGGACCCGGCGGGATCGACGTCCTGTCCGACGGCGAAACCCTGGTGATCTATGCCTCGATGCTGAACGCCTATGCGGCAAGCGACGCCCCGCCGACCTGCGATGAATTGCTGGCCGACCCCGCGATCGACATGTTCTCCAACGGCGGGCTGTTCGTGCTGGCGCTGTTGGGGACCGACCCGTACGCCCAGCTGATGGACGACGTCATGGACGTCGAATACCTGGGACGGGAACCCTACCAGGACGGAGAGGCCCATCGCCTGAGTTTCGCCACACCGGAACGGACCTGGGAAATGTGGGTGGATTCTGGCGCCGAACCCGTGGTTCGCCAGGTGGTCGTGGATATCTCCCGGTCGATGATGGAGATGCTGGAACTGGGGGGACAGCAGGGCTTGGAAGGTCTCGAGGTGACGGTGACCGAACGGTTCGAGAATTGGGTGTTTGATGAGGCGGTCGAGCCGGACGAGTTTGCTTTTCAGCCGCCGCCGGACGCCCAGCGGCAGGACCATCTGTTTGCGATGACCCCGGCCGAGCCGCCGCAGCGGCCGGAACCTCGGCCAACCCCCTCCCTGATCGGCGAAGCGGCGCCGGAAGTCGAACTGCAGCGGATGGACGGGACGACGGCGACTCTGGCAGCGCATCGCGGTCAGGAGGTCGTGCTGCTGGATTTCTGGGCCACCTGGTGCCCGCCTTGCCGCGAAGCCATGCCGGTGTTGGCCGATCTGGCGGAAGAGTATGCGGATCGGGGTGTCGTGCTCTATGCGGTGAATCAGGGCGAGGAGGTGGAGCAGATCACGGCGTTCCTCGACGAGCACGATTTGCAGTTGAACGTGGCTTTGGACCCGGAACACCAAGTCGGTTCGGCCTTTGGCATCCGAGGACTTCCGACGCTGGTGGTCATCGATCAGGAGGGAGTGGTGCAGGGTTTTCACGTCGGTTTCGCCCCGGCCCTGAAGGATTCGTTGATCGAAGAGTTAGAGGAACTGTTAGCACGCTGATTTCGGCGCCTCGGCCCCAAAACATCCCGGCTCGGCAAAGGTCCGCGTTGTGGCCGCTCCCCGCGCTCGTTGTGGCCGCTCCCCGCGCTCGTTGTGGCCGCTCCCCGCGCTCGTTGTGGCCGCTCCCCGCGTTGTGGCCGGTCTCCGACTCGTTGTGGCCGGTCTCTGACCGAGCCACTCGGTCGACCGAAGGTCTCCCCTATCAGTGGAGACCTTCGGTCGCCGGTTCCGGCGGGGTCAGAGACCCGCGCCGAACCGTGAGCAGGGCGACTGTTTTTTCTCGGCACATGCGATAGGATGAGACGATGCAGCCCCGACCCGGGCTCGCAGATTTCGAGTTCGGCTACCAGATTCTCAGGAGATTCACAATGCGCGCCCGGCTCCCTGGTTGGCGTTTTTTTCCTCTTTTCGCCCTCGGGCTCATGCTGGCGGGAGGTTGGATCGGCGGGCAGCCGGCACGGGCTGAGCCGCTGCCCGAAAACCTGGCCACCCGTGCTCGGGTTGCAGCCAGCAGCCAGTTCAACGAGTCTTATCGGCCGGAGCGGGCCGTTACCGGCGTGTTGCCCCAAGATTTTCAGCAAGATGCCGGCGACTGGGCCGTGCAGGGGACCCGGGAAGGTTGGTTCGAGCTGCAGTGGGATCAGCCGGTCCCGGTCGCCGAGATCCTGTACTTTGCCCGCGTCACCAGTCCATTGCTGGAGTGCTTCCGGGACTATGCGGTCTACGCGGACGAGGGAACGGAACCGCTGGTGCGGGGAACCTTGGCCCATCGCCGCGGGCCGCAACGGATCCGAATTCCGGCGCAAACGGTGCGACGTCTGAGAATCGAGTTCCTCTCGTCGCACCCGGACTCGCCCAATCCGGGCGCGGCCGCGATCGCCGTGTTCTCCGCGCCCGTCACGGCTGCCCAATTGGCGGAGATGACGCTTCCCCCGGAAGAAAGGACACCCGAGGCCCGGGCACTGCGGTCGGATCTCCTGGCAGGCCGGTTCGGATTCCGGGATATCCTGGTGGTCAAGCGGAAGCCGCTGGACATCTCGCACGTGTATGTGTACCACGTGGAAGGCTATCGCCCCGGCGGCGGCTTGTATCGCTTTACGCCCGGCGAGGACGGGGGCGAATTGACGCAAATCTTCGATGCCGGTGAAGGCATGATCACCACCGCCGATCTGTCCTACGACGGACGGGAGATCGTCTTCGCCCTCCGGCGGGGCGGACATATCGCCTCGAATCCGGTGGCCCATATCGAGGATATCTCCCAGTATCCGGAAGAAGAACACAATTACCAGGTCTTTCGGATCGGGATCGATGGCTCGGATCTGACGCAACTGACCCACGGCACGCACAATAACCTGGATCCGTGCTGGCTGCCGGATGGGGGGATCGCTTTCATCTCGGATCGCAAAGCGGCTTATGCCTACTGCTACGTCGTGACCTCGCCCGTCTTGTACCGGATGGAGCGGGACGGTTCGAATCCACAGCGGCTGTCGGCCAATTACTTGATGGACTTCACCCCCTCGGTCATGAACGACGGGCGGATCATTTACACTCGCTGGGAGTATGTGGACCGGGCGGCTTGCCCGATCCAGAGTTTGTGGACGATCAACCCGGACGGGACGGGTTTGGCCGGTTTCTACGGCAATCGCGTGCTGTCGCCCGGCACGTTCATGGACGCGCGGGCGATCCCCAACTCACCGGCCGTGCTCGCCACGGCCACGAATCACAATGGCTCCTGCCGCGGCGGGATCGTGGCCATCGACCCGACCCGGGGCGCGAACGCTCGGGAGGCGGTCCGGAACCTGACGCCGGAAATCGATATCTACGCCCATCGGCTGGGCGGCGGACCCTGGGGAAACGGGATGCTGGATACGGGCATTCGCGGCCAGTACGAAAAACCGATGCCGATCGACGAGACGCGCTTTCTCGTATCGAAAGGCGGCGTGATCCAGATCCGGGATTTCGACGCCCATGCCGCCTCGCTGCTCGGCCCGCGGGACGGCATGGGGTTCTACAGCCCGCAACCGATCCGCCCCCGCCCCGTGCCCCCGGCCCTGCCGGGCAATGTGCGGGACCCGGAAATCGAGTTGCCCGAGGACGGCAGCGTGACCGGCAGCTGGGCCACCGTGGTGCTGCAGGATGTCTACCAGGGCCTGGAACCGCAGGTGGCACGAGGTGAAATCGCCCAGATCGCGGTGGTCCAGGAAGTGGAGAAGAGCACGCACACGCCCCAAAACAACCTGTGCCCGGACGGGTCGGGGATGCGGAATATCGCCGTGTTCGGGTTCCAGTTCCCCCTGGTCTCCTGCGGCGCCACATACGCCCCCAAAAAACTGTGGGGCTTGGCCGAGGTCGCGCCCGACGGCAGCGCCGCGTTTCAAGTGCCGTCCGAAGTGCCCATCTACTTCCTGGCCTTGGACCACGAAGGCCGAGCCGTGCAGCGGATGCGGACGTTCACCCACCTGATGCCCGGGGAAGTCCAGGGCTGCGTCGGCTGCCACGCCGACCGGAACGCGGTCAGCCCACTGAGCGGCCGAGCCTTTACGCTCAGCGGCCAAACCCGGGAACTCCAGGAACCCGCCTGGGGCGTGAAAGGGTTCAGCTATCCGGAAGTGGTCCAAGGCGTGTTCGATCAACACTGCATCGGCTGCCACAACGAGCGCGAGCAGCCGGGAAATGTCGATCTGACCGGCGACATGACCGATTTCTTCAGCGTGTCCTACGACGTCCTCTGCCGGACCGGTACCCAAGCCGAGCACCGCTGGCGACAGCATGGCAGCCCCTCGGGCCCGGATTACGATCCGCACCGCGGCATGAGCCCCTATGTGGAATGGATCTGGACGATCAACGGGGCCGGGCACAATACGTTGGAGATCGAACCGCGGCGCTGGGGCAGCCCGGCCAGCAAGTTGGCCGAAATCCTCCGTAGCGGGCACCCGGATCCGGACGGCCAACCGCGGGTGAACGTGCCGGACGAGGACCGGCGGCGGGTCTATTTGTGGATGGACCTGAACATCCCCTACTACGGCACCTCGTCCTCGAATCACCCGGCCGAATTGGGCAGCCGCCGCATGATGCCGCGCGCGTTGGAGCCGACGTTGAACGAAGTCGCCGCACGGCGCTGCGCCGAATGTCACGGGGACAGCGTGCCGCGAAAATTCTACACCCGCATCATGCGTCCCGAGAAGAACAGTTTCCTATTGGCGCCCCTGGCGGCGGACGCGGGCGGGACGCAACGGTGCGGCCCGCCCATCTTCCTGTCCCGCGACGATCCGGATTACCAGCGAATCCTGCGCACCTTCGATTCCGTCCATGAGTTGCTGGAGCAGCGGCCGCGGGCCGACATGCAGGGCTTCGAAGTCCTCTGCGATTAAGCGTCACGAATCAAGCGCGAACACGATCGCCCCGATGGACGAGCGCCTGGAAAACTCGGCATTCGCCCCCGTGCACCGCCCGGAATGTTCGGCGCGGTCGCTGACGCCCACCGTCCACGGCGATTCGGCCGGCATCAACGGCAGTTCGACCGAAGCGTCCTGGCACAGAAAAGCCTGAATCAGCAAATCCGGGCACCGGTGCATCGACGGGCTTTGAGACCGCGGCGGGACTCCCTGGATGCTAACCGGCTCCGCATCACCGCGCGACGATCGTCCGCTTATCTTTGCCCGCAGGGCCATGGAGAACCGGATTCGGGCGTGACCCGGTCCATCAGACGGGGAGCACTGTAACCGCGTTTGCGGATATCTTCCAGTTTCGCTCGTAATGCAGCCGCTTTCTCCGGGTGCTCGGCAATCAGGTTTCTCTCCTGACCCAGTGCATACGCGATCGACTCGGGCCCGTTGTCGCTGCTGAAGATCACCAGCGTATTCTCGGCGAAGCCGTGGTCTTCCAACGCCTGGAGCACTTCGCCCAGATGCGCATCGCTCTGGTGCATGAAATCGCCATACGGGCCGGCCTCGGTCGATCCCTGAAACGCTTCGATGGGCACGACCGGCGTATGAGGCGAGGTCCAGGACCAGTACAGGAAAAACGGCTGATCTTCCCGCTGCTGCCCGATCCAAGCCACCATCACCGCGAATATCGTTTTCCAGTCAGTCCAGGCTTGCCTCGCCATTTCGAACCCTCCCTCTTGTCGCTGTTTCCCACAATTGCCCCACCCGCGGAAGGCGTGTCGTCACCTCCGCCGTCCGAGATCACGGCCCGACCGCGTAGTCGGACCTGATTGCCCAGCCCGACGGGGAGACCTTCGGTCGTCCGAGTGGCTCGGTCAGAGACCGGCCACATTGCTACGGGTAGATTATTTCCTGCGGGTTGCCTTAGGTGTCACCTGCGCGCTTTCGGCGCGCATCATCCAATCGTCCTCGTCCTCCTCCTCGAACACCGCATCGGCCGGCTGACGGCGGGCCGCTGGCCATGCCGGCTCCCAGGACGAGGGGGAGGACGAGGACAAGCCGACTCCGTCTTGTTGCGGCGCAGCCGCGTTAGGACGATCCGGTCCAGGAAACGGAGGGAGCAGGAGCGGAGGACGCCCCTGCGGAGAGTAGCCGCCCTCCGTCCAGCCGGCGCGGGGGAACGGTGTTAGTAGAACCGTCCCGCCGAGCCAAACTTCTTTCCGAATTCAAGATGGCCGTACGAGCACTAGTAACGCCCGCCCCCCCCACGTCCACCGCGCCAACCGCCGCCACCGCGATCCTCGCGAGGACGGGCTTCGTTCACCGTCAGGGGGCGTCCCTCATGCTCCTGACCATTCAATGCCTCG
>SLEY01000600.1 GCA_007124535.1 Planctomycetaceae bacterium | reverse complement strand
TTTCGGCGTCGGGCGTGCCGATCCGGCCCAACGCTTCGGCCGCCGCTTCCGCCAAGAACAAATTGCCCGTCTGCGGATCGATGTGTTCGGCCAGCACGTCGCGCAACAGCGGCACCGCCTGCTCATCGGCCAGGAAGCCCAACGCGCGGGTCGCCGCCTGCAGGGTGCGGGGATTCAGCGGCGAATCGGCGGCGAAGGTGAAGCGGTCGGTGCGGTTGTTGTTCACGAACGGCGGGTAGGGATTATGCTCCTTCTCACGTGCCACAAACGCCCGCAACGCTTCGCGGGCCGCGTCACCGCCCATATGTCCCAAGGTCACGATCGCACTCCGCTGCCGGACGCGATCGTCGCTGTCGATCCGCTCGATCAACTCGGCTTCGATCCGATCCCAAGGATGTTCGGCCAGCCAGTTGCGCCAGGCGTCGGCCTGGTTCTGGCGGCCGGCCGGGGTGACGGGCAGTTCCACGGGTTCGTGGTGTCCGGTCAGATTTTCCAGGGCCACCGCGGCCGCTTGGGCCACATTCGGGTCCGCGTCTTGCAGTCGGTCGAGCAGGGGCGGTACGCTGTCGCGCGTGCCGCAGGCGGCCAGGGCCATTGCCACGGCCACTCGCACTTCGCGACTGGGGTCGTCCAACTGGTCGGCCAAAGCGGGGGCCGCCGCGCGGTCTCGGAACAAGCCCAAGCGTTGGGCGGCCGAAATCCGCATCGCTTCGTCCGGATGGGCCAGCTGCCGGACCCAGTAGCCGGTCTCCTCGCGGCCGCTGCCGAGTTCCTCGCCCGTGTCGCGGTACAGGTTCAAAGAGGCCGTCTCGCGAAACCGTTCGAATTGCAGGTCCATCATCCCGGAGACGCCCGAGTTATTGCCGCGGAAGCGGTGGGGTTCGCCGGTGTCCAGCAGGCGGAGGGCCGGAGCCCGCTGGGTTTCGGACAGCCGATGGGTGGCCGGCGGGGCCGCGCGACGGTGCTCGTGGCACCCGGTGCAGGAGCGAGCTTCCCCCGGCCGCACGTAGACCCACGACATTTCGTTCAGTTCCGAACGGCCTTCGGCGTCCACCGCTTGGACCGCCAGCGGCACGTCGGCCGGCACTTCGACGGAGAACGAGCCATCCGGTCCGATGGGGACCGTGCCCAATTCGATCACTTCTTTGCCTTGGTGGACGAAGTCCCAGTGGGACGAGCGCATACTCACCCCGCGGGAGCGGAGCACGCGGATCGCACGGATCTGGCCCCAATCGGCCCCGGTCTTCCGGGTGATGTTCACGTCCTGGGCGTAAAGGAACCCGGTGGCACTGGGCAAGCCCGCACGCGAATCCTGGACCGTGTCCGGCAGGATCGGGGGCCGAGGTCGCGGGCCGAGGAAGATGGGGGAATGGATCGGGGTGTCGGGCGATTCATAGACCTGGACCAGCCGGTTGTCTTGAGGGTCGACAACGGCCAGGATGCGGGAGCGGCGGTCGCTGGGTTGCGAGGCCAGCACGGTGACCAGTAGCCGCCCGTCGGGAAGGGGGGCTAGGTCGCCCAACGAGTCGGGCAATCGTTGGAAGGACGCTTCCGCCGCGCCCAGGTTGGCCACGAAGTTTCCGCGATTGGAGATCACCGCCAGCCGCCCGTCGGGCAGGGGGGCGGGGCTGCCGTAACCGAGCATCCGCAAACGGGTGCCATAGACGGGTCCGATGTCGGCCCCCAACTCGGTCTGGCCCGCCGTGCCATCGGGTCGCATGGCATGGATCTGGGTTTCCACTTTCGCTCGCCCGAAGAAGTTGTCGCTGCGCACGAAGGCGATTCGCCCGTCGGCCAGCACCTTCGGCTCATTGTCGAAGATCGGCGTGTGGGTGATCGATTCGATGCGGCTGCCGTCCGGTTGCATGACGAACAGGGCTCGGGACGGCGCGCCGTGATATTCTTCGAACGTGCCGATGCGGGTGGAGGCGAAGACGATTCGGCCGTCGGGCAGTTCGGCCGGATCGATGTCGTGGAAGGGGCCGTGGGTGAGTTGTTCGGGCGGGCTGCCGTCCCGGGGGACGCGGTAGATGTGGAAAAAGTCGCTGCCTTCCGGGGCCATTGCGACCAGGATCGAGCGGCCGTCGTAACTGGGACTGGGCGATCCGATCACGCCTTGGCCGGCGTCCAGCAGCACACGCGGCTGGGCATCCGGCCCCGGCGAGTCGATGACACACAGTTTCCGGCCGATTTTCGAGGGGCAGGGCAGGTCGAACATCGTATAGGCTCGCGTCCAATCCCCGATGCGGAAGCAGACGCCCCAGGCATCGCCGTACAAGGGGACGTAGACGCTTCGGTCATCGGCCAGGAAGGCCACCGCGGCGGGCCAGTCGAAATCGGCATCCGGGTGGCTGAGGGCCAACGCGGCGGGCAGGCCGCCCACACGCCGGCCGCCGGTGGACCCTTCATAGACCAAGGTCCCCCAAGGTTGCATCCCCATCGGACCCAAGACATGGGCCGGTTCCCATTCGTCGCCCGCTACGTATTCCGGGTCCGTGTAGTCGTCCGGGTCGGCTTGCGAAGTGACTTGCCAATCGGCGCCGGTCAGCCATTCCCGGGGTTCGGCGTCCGGACGGTCGATCCGTACCGCGGCGACGACACCTCGCTGGCCGCCCAAGCAAATCCCGCGGATGCCCAAAATGTTGGTACCGTCGGTCAAGTGCTCCGCAATGTCCCAGCGTTCGATCGAACTCCAGACGTTGCGATCCGGGCCGATGTCGTAACCGACCAGGTGTCCGTTGACGTACAGTTCGTAGCCGTTGTCGGCGGTGATCAGGACGCGGGCGGCCGTGGGCGGGCCGTCGAAATCCAGTTCCAGCCGGAATTCGGCCACATCGCTCTCCATATCGCCCCAGATCCAGGACGCTTCGGCGATGGCGGGAAGGGGGGGTTCGGCTGGCGGCGACGGCTCGCCCAGCGTGGGGCGGCCAATCAGGAGGAGCAAAGCGGCGACGGCTGCCGGGAGCCAGCGGGTGAAACGGGGGCGAACAATCGTCATCATCGCAGGATGGGCTTTCGGTTTCGGGGAGGGCATGATGGAACCATAAAATCTTCCGGGAAAAACCGCCCGGAAGGGCGGTTCGAGCTGTCCGGTTGGAAGACATGCGTCAGCAGACGAGTATACGGGTGCCGGGTCGAGGTTGTAAAGCGCGTTCGGGTTGCTTTACGGTCTGCGGATATCAAAAGCGTACAGACGCTCCTCGCCTCGGAGGTACAACCGGCCTCCGCAAATGACGGGGTGGGCCAAGTACGTGTTCGGGGGCCGTCGCGGCAGTTCGAACTGGCTGACAATCTCGAACCCGTCCGAAGTAACGTCCAGTAACGAAACGGTGCCACGGTAACCCAGGCTGTAGATCATGCCCTCGGCAGAAGTCAACCCGACTTTTCCCAACGTGTGATCGACCTGCAAGGTTTCCCCGGTGAGGAAATCGACGCAGTAGAATTGTTTTCCGCCGTTGCGGCAAGCGGCGCCGAACAGTTTGCCATTCAATAGGATGGAACCGGAGTGGCAGTTGTCCAGATCGTGGTGATGCCAGACGACGTTCGCCTCGCGGGAATCGTCCGAGATGCTCAGCAGGGCTCCGCCCGACCGGTGACCGCTGGCGACGAACACATGGCCGTCGGAGTAGACGGGTGTGAGGGCGTTTTGGGGTGAACGCGGGACGAAGGGGACCGTCCACAGCAGTTCGCCGGTCCGGACGTCGACGGAGACGACGGATCGCTGGGTCATACTGATCCATTGTCGGACGCCGTGGTGTTCGATCACGGTGGGCGAGCAGTAGGCGGCGACGTGTTCGATGTCCGTATTGACCCACACGGTCTCGCCGGTTTTCTTATCCAGTGCGACGACGCGCCCGTGGAAGCCGCCGGGCATGCACAGCACCTTGCCGTCTTCGATGACCAGGTTTTCGGCCAGTCCCCACACGCCCCAGCGGGCATCGAAGCGTTCGACCAGATCGACGGACCACAGCGATTCGCCGGTCCGGGCGACGAAGGCCACGACGTGGCCGTTGGGGTTCATGTGGTAGACCACGCCGTCGTTCCAGGTGGGCGTGGCGCGGGAGCCGGGGCTGGAGCGGGTCCAAGCCGGGCCGCTGGGCGACTTCCAAAGCAGACGGCCGTCCAGGCACAGGGCCAGGACTTGTTCCGTATCGTCAAAACTGCCTGCGGTGAAGATCATCCCGTCGGCGACCGAGACGCCGGAAAACCCGCGACCGCAATCTTCATACGTCCAGACCCGGGGCGGACCGCCCTCGGGCCAGCGCGTCAACAGATCGGTTTCCGGTGACAGATTGGTGCGTTCCGGGCCGTGAAATTCGGGCCAACTGGCATCTCGACACGGAGGCGCGGTTTCCGGACCCCGCATCGCGGCTGCAGCAACAGCCACAAGGATCGCGACGACAGCCAGCACTCCCCTACCTCTGCGGTTCATCTTGGTTTCTCCTTGGCTAACAACGAAACTCGCGGGACGCGCGCGCCCCGGGAAGCAAGTGAAATCCGACCGGCTCCGCCCCGGGGCTCCGGACCGCGGTCACTGGTCGCGTCGGGAAGATTCCCGAACCGCGGCTGCCTGCCGATTCGGACCGCCCCCTACGATGGGTTCTTTTTTTTGTTCTTCTTGTTCTTTTTTTTGCCGGATTTGTCCTGGTTCTTGGACTTCTTGCTTTTCTTCTTGGCCTTTTTCAGCGCCTTCTTGTCCTGACAGCCTTTGGTACACTTGCCGCGATCACACAGCGGGCAACTCATCCACAACTCCCTTTCCTACCGAACGTGATGTCAATCCGAGGCGGCCTCCGGTCTTTGCGGGGGCGGATTGCCGAAAGCCGCCGAACTGCCGGGAATTCGGCGGCATGCCACTTCCGGGACTCCGCTCCCCGCCCGTTCATTCGTCGGCCATCCCCAGCTGGATGGTCGGGTCCTCGACAATCACGCGGAAGCCCACGTTGAACACCTGGTGGTAAGGCCGGTAATCGAGGCGGAAGCCGGAGGTCGCGCGGTGGGGCCGATCGCGCCACGAGCCGCCGCGGACGATCTTGCGCCCGCGGTCCGTAGCGCTGCGGGTCCATTCCCAGACGTTACCATGCATATCGTACAGCTGCCAGGGATTGGGCTGATAGCTGCCCACCGGAGCGGCCAGGAAGTGGCCGTCGTCAAAGCGATCGTCGCGGGGGACCCAATCGTCATAGGGGCCGGGGTTCTCGATCACTTCCGCCCGCGTATAGCCGCCACGGGCGGTGCAGGCCGCATATTCGCGCAGCCGGATGTCGCCCAGATTGGCAAAGTCCGAGTAATCGGCGTCCGCCGGGCCGAAGAAGAAGGGCGTTTCGCTTCCGGCACGGCAAGCCCATTCCCATTGGGCTTCGCTGGGCAGGGTGACGTGCCAGCCCGTCTGCTCGCTGAGCCAGCGGCAGAAGTCCAAGGCCTGGCGCCAACTGACACGCACGACCGGTTGCTCGGGTTCGTTCAAGGGGTAGCCCAAGCGTCCGAACTGGTAGCCATGCCGCGACTCCAAGCGGCTGTCGTGTCGCGGGTCGAAGCGTGCGAACTGGGCATTGGTCACTTCGAACTGGCCCATCCAGAACGGCCGGTCGATGCGGGCGTGTCGGGGCGGGCCTTCGCCCGGTTCCCCCGCGGCTGGCCCCATCACGAACTCGCCGGCCGGGATGTAGACCAGTTCCAAGTCGACGCCGCCGCCCAATTCGATCGTCTTGCGCGGCAGCGGATGGTCCGCTTGGCGCCGCCGGGCTTCGTCGGCGGCGAAGGGCCAGCCGGCCACTTCGATCGGTTCCGCCCGGCCGTCGATCGGCGGGGGCAAAACCGGTTCGATCGGCTCGCGCTCCGGTTCCCATATGGCCTCGTAATCCACTTCGATATTGGCGTACTTGCGACTCAATTCCATCCGCCGCGGCATCACCCGCTCGACCGCCTCGGGCCCCACGATCTCCGACCAGGTGCCGTGGTAGGGGGTATTCAGGTCGATCCAGGTGATCAGCCGATCCCATTCTTCGGCGGAGAGCGTCACCCCATGGTGGCGGCCGTCGCGGAGCATCTGGACCAATTCGGTGGTGTCCGCATGGAATTCCCCCGGCACCAGCAGCTGCATGTCGCTCTCGATCCCGGGGCGGCGGACGTAGCGGTGGAGATGGGCATAAGCGACGGAGAACTTCCCGCCGTACTGCGGATTCACCCGGCCGGAGATCTGCGAGTTCCAATCGGTGATCTGCTCCGTCCCGCGGAGGTCGATCAAGGGCGTCCCGTCCGGACCGGCACGGCCGTCATGGCAGCCGACGCACTTGCGATCCAACACGGGTTGCACTTCCCGGTGAAAGGCGAAACCGCGCGGCGGGCCGTGCCAGGGCTCGATCTGCGAAGGCGGCCGCAGCGAGGCCAGCGACGCCGGCCCGATCGGCGGGACGGTGTTCTGGTTGTCGTGGCAGCCGACACAGGCCACCACTTCGCCCGGCATGCCCACCATCCAGGTACGCTTGATCTGCAGGGCCTTGCCTTCGGCATCCAACGGCAACAGCGTGAACGGCTTGTTGGCCGGGACCGTGAACGAAGCCGAACCGTCCGCTTCCACCGGCACCGTTCCCAGCACACGCTTGATGTCCCACGGGCCGTCCATGCCGATGCTGCCCAGCAATCCGCCCATCCCCCGGGACGACCAGTAATAACTGACCACCCGCAACTGCTTGACTTCGCCACGCGGGATCCCCTCCAGGCCGGGACCGTGATACACATCGTCCACCATGATCACGGCGTCCTCGCGGTCCAGGTCGACGCGGTCCACCAACACCGGCGGGCGAGGACGCGGCTGGACAGGGATCGGCTGCAGCAACGCGGCGCCCTCCATCTCCTCAATCAGGGTGATATTGTCGAACACGTCGACCAGATAGATCCCCCACAGCGAATCCGAGCCGCCTTTCATGGCGACCAGGAAATACTTGTTGCTCAGCGGGTACGGGTGCAGGAACTGGGGCCAGACGCCATCCACGATGCGGTCCGCCACGATCGGCTCGACCGGCTGGTTCCAGCCGGGGATTTCCTGCACCACGCCATCCGCCTCGTACCGCCCGCGAGCCGGATCGACCAGCAGCAGGCGCCCGGAGCGGTGGGTGCCATGATGCCCGGTGACGATCCCCGCGACCATCGACGGATGGTTGGGGATCGGCCGTGCGTAGAAGAAGGAGGGGGGGAAATACGACCCGCTGCCGAAATACTCGATCTGCTGCGTCCCGTCGGGATTCATGTGGAACAGGAACCGCGAATTCGAATGGGGCAGGTCGGAATACTCCCACCGCTGGTACATCACGCGGCCGCTGTTCGTGACGGTCGGCGACCAATCGCTGTCCTGTTCGAAGGTCAATTGGCGGACTTTGCCCGTGTCGCGATCCAGCCGGTACAGGCAGACCATCGGGGCGTTGCCGAATACGCAGGGCAACCCGACGTAGCTGGCGGTGGAGGCGAAGATCACCCGCCCGTCGGGCAGGTAGCAGGGGTCCGAGTGCGCGATATCCGACCCGTCGTCCGGTGTCACCTGGACCAGGTTCTGCCCATCGACACCGATTTCGAAGATCCGCCAAGCTCGCTGGTCGTGGCCGATCGAGGCGAACATCAGCCGCTGGGCGTCGAAATCCAGGACCAGGTCGGCCACGATGCGGCCTCCCTCCGGTTCGAACAGGATTTCACGTTGCGGTTGACCCCGCAGGTGACTCAGGCGGACGATCTGATTATCCCAGCCGAAATCGGCCACGGCGTCATTGGCGTGGAAGTTGGCGGCCAAGCCGATGGCGGACCCCATGGCCCGGCGCGCCTGACCCCCCAGATTGCGCTGCAGGACCAGCAGTTCGTCGAAGTCCAGCAGCGGGTTGGCCAGCAGCACCTCGCGTTGGAACCCCACCGCCTGCTCGGCGGCTTCCAGCGAGCCGGGTTCGCCGGTCTCCAGCGACGCCCGCATTTCCGGAAGGCGATTTTCGAATTCGGCCAGCCGGGCGAGTTCGGCCGAGCCATCGAAGCGTTCGGGGAAGCTGCGCGACAGATCCTCGATCGCCATCCGCAGGGCCCGCGGGTTCAGCCGTTCCAGACCGTCGCGCGCAGCGCGGATCCGCTGGCGAAGCGCCATCGCCCGGCCATACAAATCGGACCAGCCAGGGGCGTCCAGCGCGGCCTGCTGCTCGATCAGGGCGTCGAACTCCTCGCGCAAGCCGGGATCGAGCGCGCCCAATTGGTTCAACACCGGGGACAGGGCCCGCCGAGCCAGTTGGAGATCGTCCTGCTCTTCCGGATCCCGTTCGATCTGAATCGAACGCGTCGACCACCGACTGGTACTGCTCTGTGTCGCCGGCTGGTGTAATGCGATATTCGTCTGGCCGTCCTCGCCAAACACCTGGACTTCGTCCAAATGCAACCAATTCGTACCCGGCAACTGGATGCGTACGAACCGGGCACGCTCGTCCTCGACGGGAACGACCAGCGGCTTCTCATCCGTCGAACCGACAAACGGGGTCCCCTCGTGCTGGTACACCTGTTGCCAGCTGTGGCCATCGTCCGACAGTCGCACCGCCAGTTCGGCAGCTCGTTCCGGCACATGCGGCGTATTGTAGATCACGATTCGGGACAGCGGCTGGACCTCGCCCAAATCGACCTGCCAAAAGGCATTGGTATCCTGGCCGGTGTGGAAGCTGAATCGGCCGCGGATCACGCCGTCGACCGCGCCGGCGGCATCCTCGGCGGGCAGGATCGGGTGCGAAGCTGCCGCGTCCCGCAAACGGGTGAGTTCCGCTTGCCAAGCGTCCGAATCCGAGCGGGCCGCAGCAGGAAAAGCTGCCAACAGGCCGGCGACCAGTACCCACATCATTCGTTTCGACATCGTTCGTTCTCCTGCTAGGCCGTTTGCGGTATAGCCGGGCATTCGACCGGGGGGTTCAAGCGGAAAGTCATTCCAAATCAAAGCGAAAGTCGTTTTGGCCGTCGGCGGTGACCGTCGCTCGCAATTCCGATTTCCCCAACATGGAGTACCGTTCCGGAAACATCTCCACGGGATCCGGCGGTTGTTTTTCGGGCGGCACCATTTCCCCAGTCTCTCCGATTTTCTCCGCCGCGTCTACCAGAGCCTGTTACTGGCTCTCCGACAGGAAATTTCAGGGTGTTCGCTGGAGTTCACGCTTTAGCGTGCTGGGTGCGGGCAATGAATGACGCCGCACGCTAAAGCGTGAACTCCAACCTGCATCCGGCCGGAGGGGCGATGGTAAGCGGGTGTGATGAATGACGCCGCACGCTAAAGCGTGAACTCCAACGGTGGCGGGGCACTTTTGGGGTGGGTGGCCTGTCAATTCTGGCTTGCGGCATTAGAATACCCTTCACCGGTGGGATGGCGAGCGATCGCGGGACGAGAGATTTCGAGACATTTGGACAGTCACAGCGGCAGGATTCCACGTTGTTTTTTCGCGGAAGAGGCGGACGCGGGGCGTTGATGGCGGAGCGAATCATTGCGATTGGCGACATTCACGGCTGTACGCCCGCCCTGCGTGCCGTGTTGCAGGCGGCCGAACCGCGCCCTGGAGACACCGTGGTTACGTTGGGGGATTACGTCGATCGGGGGCCGGACACCTTGGGGACGTTGGAAACGCTGATCGATCTGTCCTATCGCTGCCGATTGATCCCCATTCTGGGGAACCATGACGAGTTGCTGCTGCAGATCGTCGCCGGGCATCATTATCTGTTGGGCGACTGGTTGATGGTGGGGGGCGACGCGACGCTGGCCTCGTATGGCATCGAGGCTCCGGACGAAATGCCGCCAGAACATGTGGATTTTCTGCGAAACTGCCGGGCGTGGTACGAGAGCAAGCGGCACTTTTTTGTGCATGCCAGTTACCGGCCGGATCTGCCGTTGCGCCGGCAGCCCCCGGAACTTTTGCGCTGGGAGGCGATTTCGGAGATGCCGCCCGGCCCCCATCGTTCGGGTAAGATCGCCGTCGTGGGGCATACGGCCCAGCAGAATGGCGAGGTCTTGGACTGGGGTTACTTGAAGTGCATCGACACCCATGTTTATGGAAACGGTTGGTTGACCGCCTTGGACTTGACCACCGGCCAATGCTGGCAAGCCGACAAATTCGGCGGACTCCGCTTGCCGGG
>SLEY01000419.1 GCA_007124535.1 Planctomycetaceae bacterium | reverse complement strand
CATCAGCGGAGACAAGATTCCTGCCAACACGCGTTGCGATGCAAACATGGGATGGCACTCCCAGCCTGCAAAGCAGCCGCTGCTTAGCATCGTGCATCTTGCCTGTGAAGGAAATGCTGTCAACTAAGCCTCAAACAAGCGATGATTCTCTCGCGCCGTCGGACTTTACAATCGTCGCGGCCGCCTGAAGAACTCGTCAGCGCAAACGATTGAACTGCCCGGCGTCAATCCGGAGCCGCTGGTGCGTTCCGTGTCGGGCGTTGTCTTTCGGGTCAGCGCATGCGGAGGGGGGAGTAAAAGGGTCCGCGGGCGGTGACCGGGGGGCGGTCTCGCTGGCGGGTGGGCAGCGGCAGGATGTGGAGCAGTTGATACGCTTCTTTGGTGGCCGGTACCTGCACGCCCTGCGGCGAGGATAAGGCTTGGACCAGGGCGACGACCTGGGCCACTTCCGACGTGTCCTGCAAGAGGGGGCCGTAGCCGTCGGCCATGACCACGCCCGGATCCGGGCCGGAGCCGTGGCCGACGATGCGGAGCCCGTCCTGGTTCAAAGCGAACGCGAATTTCAACTCGCGATAGCGCAACAAGGGATCGGCTTCCAAGGCACGCACTCGCGGCGCTGCGGCCAGCCCCAACGTGCGATCGGCTTGAGCCAGCAGCGAGCGGCTGACACTCCCGCCATAACAGACCACGTCGCCGGCGGCATCGATCAGTGTCCCGTCCTGGAACCGGGCCCGGCGAAACAGCACCTCGGCATTGCCGCTGAGTTTGTGGTCGTAGCGTTCGGTGACCAGGGTTTCCAGGTCGATATCCCGCAGGCGCCCGGAGAACTCGCCCTTCCAACCGTTCGTCGAGCGCACGGCTTCGACCGCGCCTTGAAAAGTGGCGTCGGGACCGAGCCAGCGGAGCGGGGGGAGGTAATCGGCCAGCAGCGATGTGGGCAGCGCCGTCGAGCGCGTGTTCAACTCCCAACGCGTGGCGGGCGGCGATTGCTGGCGGTTGCGGGTCACTCGCAACTGAGCGGGCTCGGCCATCTGCAGAGCCACATCACGAAACTCGAAGGTCGCTTGCGGACCCTCCGCCGACGGGGCCAGACGGAAACGGATATCGCTCAAGGTCGTCGCCCCACTCCCGTCGGTGCGATGGATCGTCATTTCACCGCAAGCCAATTGCACGGGCCGGACCTGCGACGGCTCCGCCCGCAGGAACCGTTCGTGAAAGGCGTCCCATAACCGCAGGATATGCTCGCCGCCCAGTTCCGGCTGGGCTGCCCGCAGGAACCACTCGCCCTGATACCGCCCGATTTCCAGCTGGCGGATTTCCAGCAACGGGTCGCCCGTCTCCGGATCCGCCAGGCGTACCCGGTCCAGCAGCACGATCCCCCGCCGGGGCGTATCCCACTGTTCGAGCGTGACAACCAAACCCCATTGCTGAGAAAGCTGCTGTTGCCAGGCTCGGCGGCGGGCCGTCCGGTAGGGAGACGAACGGGTGACACCGACCCACGCGAACAGCCCCAACGTCGGCACAAGGCAGACGAGCAGGAACACCGCGCGGCATATCCGCCGGCGGGTGGCTTCGTGCATAACGAACATCCGTGTTCGACGCATGGGTTCTGCCGCTGTCTCAGGATCCTCAGCGTTCTCGCGCCATCTCCAAGAACAAGTTCCAGCGAGCCTGGATCTCCGCCAGGCTGTCGCCACCGAATTTCTCGACCAGCGCCCGGGCGACTTCGAAGGCCACCACGTTTTCCACAATCACGCTGGCCGCGGCCAAGGCGCAGACGTCGCTCCGTTCGTAAGCCGCCGCTTCCGACTGCTTGGTCCTCAAGTTCACCGATTCCAGCGGCCGGGCCAAGGTGCTGATCGGCTTCTTCGCCGCGCGGACCACCAGCGGCTGCCCGTTGGTCATCCCGGCTTCCAAGCCGCCAGCACGGTTCGTGGGGCGGACGAAGCCCAGATTCGGGCGGTCGCGCTGGGACGGATCGTAATGGATCGGATCGTGCACTTGCGAACCGGGCCGCCGAGCGGCTTCGAAGCCCAAACCGATCTCGACCCCCTTGATCGCCTGGATCGACATCACCGCCTGGGCAATTCGGCCGTCCAGCTTCTGGTTCCACTGAGCGTGGCTGCCCAGCCCGAATGGCAACCCCTCGACACGTGTCTCGACGATCCCGCCCAAAGTGTCCCCCTGTTTGCGAGCCCGATCGATTTTCTCCTTGATCGGCTGGTCCTGAGAAGGGTCCAGCGAGTACACGAGACTCTGCTCTCGCCATTCGAGTTGTTCTTCGAGGGTGCCTGATCGAGGAGGAATGGGCACGCCCCCCAATTCCAGCACATAGCCGATGGTGCGGATCCCCAGCGGGGTGAGCAATTGGCGGGCCAATGCCCCGGCGGCGACGCGGACCACGGTCTCGCGGGCACTGGCTCGCTCCAGCACCGCCCGGATCGAACCCAAATACTTGATCGCGCCGGTCAGGTCGCCATGTCCGGGGCGTGGCCGATCCAAGTCCTCCATCCGATCGATTTTGTGATCGCGATTGACCACCTGCAGGGCGATCGGGCCGCCCATGGTCACGTTTCGCCAGAGTCCGCTGAGGAATTCCACGCGATCGGTTT
>SLEY01000642.1 GCA_007124535.1 Planctomycetaceae bacterium | reverse complement strand
TTGAGTCAGTTCCCGCAGTTCGGACTCGGTCCACAGCCGTCCTTGATTCCGGGTCACGCCCCAGGTGGTGGTTTCGTCCGTGCCGTGCAGTTGGCCGCCGGGGAAATAGTCCACCAGATGGGCGACGATGCGGGTGCATCCGCACTGCCGTGCGAAGCGGAAGTTTTCCCGGGTCAGCATGTGCCGATACAAGCCCAAACCGATTTTCATTAGGCATCGCAAACGGCTTGCAGGTTCTCGATCGGGGTGCCGGGCGAAACGCCTCCGCCCGGCGACACCAGCATCGGTCCGACTTCGTCCAGCCGAGCGAGCTGAGCGGCGGTGGCCTCCCGGGCCTGCTCGGGCGTGCCGCGTACCAGCAGGTCCAGCGGCGGCAGATTCCCCATCAACACGATGTCCGGGCCCAGCAACTGCCGGGCTTGAGCCAGATCGGTCTGATGCGAGAAATTGAACACGTCCATCCCGATCTTGGCCAACTCCGGAAAAACCCGATCGTTCGGCGTGTCGTTGTGGAAGAAATGGATCAGCTCGGGAAAAGCGTCGAAAATCCGCTTGAGATAGGGCGTGGCAAATGTCTGGGCATCGTCCGGTCCCATCATGCCGACCAAGTCGTCCAGCACCAGGACGCCCACCGGTTGCTCCATCCGCTCCAGCTGGGCTCGCAACCACGCGATGCACAGGTCCGTGGTCTTCTGGAACAGTTGCTGGCAGACTTCCGGCTGCAACTGGGTGGCCATCAGCACTTCGGTGACGCCGATCAGATGAGCGGCCACCGCCAAGGGGCCTCGGCAGGCAGCCATCCGCGGTACCATCCCCGAGTCCGCCAGGGGCCGACGCATCCGCTCGTACTGGTTCAAGATCACCGGCATCAGGCCATCGGTTTCCGGGTCCGGCACGGGCGCGGCCGCTACCGCTTCCAGGCCACCCGGATAGTGGTTGATCCCTGGTGGCTGCTGGTTGGA
Source organism: Planctomycetaceae bacterium (assembly GCA_007124535.1). Classification (GTDB taxonomy): domain Bacteria; phylum Planctomycetota; class Planctomycetia; order Pirellulales; family Pirellulaceae; genus SLMF01. The sequence continues at coordinate 1,650 of SLEY01000642.1, read as the reverse complement.
CCACTGAATCGGCACCCCCCAACCACTGGGCTCGGCTGTCATGCCCAGCTCGATCCAGGACCCGGGCACGAACACCGCCGACGGCAGGTCGTGATGTGCTTGCTTCCAGACATCGAGCCAGGTGGGGGGGTCGAAATAGAAGTCCAGGCTCTTGACGCCTGCGTAGCCGGGCAGCCAAGGGGAATCGATGATCAGCGCCACCATCGTCTGGTCGCGGCGGCGCTCGCGCACCAAGGCGACCAGACGATCCAGGTTTTCGGGGTAGCTTGTCATATCAGCCATAAGCCTTGACGGGCACCTCCGCTCCTTGGCGGGAGGACGAAAGGTACGCGGAGTAGATGGTGGAAATCGTATCGGCCGCCAGATGGATCTCGCTTTCAATCTCCTCGCCGTAGGCGGCGCAACGGTAGAAGGCTTCGATCTCCTGCGGATAGCCGGTGAACCAATCTTCGTCGGGACTGGTGTTCGCCCAGCCCTGTTTGGTCCCGAGTTTCTCCAGGACGTAGATATCGCGGAAGTTTTCTTCGCGCGGATTGTACGTCTGCATGGCCGTGTTGGGATTGATATTGCACACGGCCCGATGGTTGTTGGCACAGACTTCCAGCCAGTTGTGGATGCCGCCGAGCACGATATCGGAAGCGAACACGGTGGCGATCGTATCGTCTTCGAAGACGATATGGATCATGCTGAAGTCTTCGATATCGTAGTAATCGCAGCGGATATGGCCTTCGTCGCGGAACCCGGGGATCTTGGTAATCGCGTGTCCGCGGGCGGTCACCGCTTTGGGCCGGATCGGCTGGCCGTTACGGACTCGGCCTTCGACCCGTTTCAGGTACAGGGCGGCACTCAGCGGGTGGCAGCCTTTGCCGATCAGCACGCCCCCCCCGCAGCGGGCCGCATAGGCGTAATCGACCGAATGCGAGCCGCTATGGGCTTCTTCGCCGTGGATCCAGAGGATTTGTCCGCCCGTCTTTTCCAGGATCTCCCGTTCCTTCTGGATCGAGGGGGCATAGACCCAGTTTTCGGCGTACATCAGCCGTCCTTGCGACCGCCGCTCGGCCTCGATCATCCGTTCGACGCTGGCCAGGGCCTCCTGCAAGGCCACGTGCATATCGGCGCGGGACCAGTGGAAATCGGGGGATCCGTCCCCGAAATAGCCGGTCAACGGTTTTTCGCAGATCACATGCCGATCGGCGTTCAGGGCCGCCACCGCTACCGCTTCGTGAGCGTAGGGCGGCGTGTTGACATGGACCACGTCCACGTTTTCGATCAACTGATCCAGCGATTCGAACGCCTGAATCCCCCGCTTCTCTGCGTAGGCCCGGGCCATGTCCGCGTCCTTGGCATAGACGCCCATCACTTCGACGTTCGTACCGTAAACTTTCTGAATGGCTTCAAAGTGGAACGACGCGCTGAATCCTGCGCCGACCAAACCGCTGCGCACGGTTTTCTTCTTCATGGTTCGAATTCCTTCCAGGGAAAGAAGCGAGCAAGGAAATTGCCGACCGGGGGCACGAATTCGGAGCGGACCGGGGGGGAAGCGGGGCAAGCGAAACGGAGCGGCGGGCCGCCTCGCCCGCTCGCTCCTCCGTATTCCTCCGGCGGCCGACCAAGCGGTGGCGGGCCGCCGGGTTTCCAACGCCCGCCACG
>SLEY01000585.1 GCA_007124535.1 Planctomycetaceae bacterium | reverse complement strand
CCCCCACCCCCCCCGAGTACAAGGGGGGGAGGGGAATGCATGCATCACGCGAAGCCGCCCATCTCCTGCCCCCTTGTACTCGGGGGGACGATAGGGCGGGCGCCCATCGCCTGTCCCCTTGTACTCGGGGGGACGATAGGGGGGCGCCCATTCCAAGTTTGTTTGACCGGGCGGAGTTGAAATACCACCGTAAATCTTCACTCTCCCGCAGTCACCAGACAATCTCTGCCGCGCGCGGTTTCGGCGGCGTCGGAGACCCGGGCCGAACCGTTTTGTTACCTCCTCGAAGGCAGGCCAGCCGGCGTGGACGGGGTCGTGCTCGGTTTCCCGGGGCGGGTCTCTCCCCGTAGAAAACCGAGCGGTCATCAGCTAAGATTAGCAGTTTTCCCAGGCACTTTTTCGACAGGAGGCTGCGGTTGACTTCCACGCGCCCTGAATTCGATCCGTTCGGTACTCGTGATACGTTCGACACCGGCCAAGGACCGGTCGGGATCTACCGCCTGGACCGGCTGGAGCAATCCGGCCTGGGGCCGGTTTCCCGCTTGCCCTATTCGCTGCGCGTGCTGCTGGAATCGGTCCTCCGCCATTGCGACGGCCATCAAGTGACCGTCGAGGACGTCAAGAACTTGGCGGGTTGGCAGCCGGCCGAGCCGGCGAAACGGGAGATCCCTTTCAAACCGGCACGGGTGGTCTTACAGGATTTTACCGGGGTACCCGCAGTGGTGGATCTGGCGGCCATGCGCGCCGCCATGCAACGGCTGGGCGGGGATCCGGCCAAGATCAACCCCCTGATCCCGGTCGATCTGGTGATCGATCATTCGGTCCAGGTCGATCGTTTTGGAAACCGGGACTCGTTGCAGGAGAATGTGGAGCTGGAGTTCCGGCGGAATCGCGAGCGCTACGAATTCCTGCGGTGGGGGCAGCAAGCTTTTGACAATTTCCGGGTGATTCCTCCCAATGTGGGCATCATTCACCAAGTGAATTTGGAGTACTTGGCCAAGGGCGTCTTCCTTCGACGGGACGTGCAAGGGCCGGTGGCCGTTCCCGACTCGCTGGTCGGTACCGACAGCCACACCACGATGATCAACGGTTTGGGCGTTGTCGGCTGGGGGGTTGGTGGGATCGAGGCGGAAGCGGTGATGCTGGGCCAACCGTTGTACCTGTTGATGCCGGAGGTGGTGGGATTCGAGTTATCGGGCGAACTGGCGGCTGGCGCAACGGCCACGGACCTGGTTCTGACGGTCACTCAGATCCTGAGGCGGGAGGGAGTGGTAGGCAAGTTTGTCGAGTATTTTGGTGACGGCGTCGCTCGCATGTCGCTGGCGGATCGTGCGACGCTGGCCAACATGGGTCCGGAATACGGGGCCACGATGGGCTTTTTCCCGATCGACGGGCAGACGTTGGAGTATTTGCGGGTGACGGGGCGGACGGCGGCCGAGGTCGATTTGGTGGAGCGGTACACGAAGGAGCAGGGGTTGTTCTGGTGTGAGGAATCGCCGCAGCCGGTTTACAGCAAGACGCTCTCGTTGGATCTGGGAACGGTGGAGCCTTCGTTGGCGGGTCCCAAGCGGCCGGCGCAGCGGGTGGGTTTATCCCAATTGCAACCGTCGTTCCGGGAGACCCTGCGGGCTCCTTTGGACCAGGACGGCTTTGGCTTGGATGCGGAAGCCTGCGGGCGGACGGCGGCGGTGCCGGGTGAGGATTCGGATCAGCGGCTGGGGCACGGCGCGGTGGTGATTGCGGCGATCACCAGCTGTACGAACACCAGCAATCCCTCGGTGATGTTGGCGGCGGGTTTATTGGCGCAGAAGGCGGTCCAGCGTGGTTTACGTAGGCCGTCTTATGTGAAGACCAGTTTGGCGCCGGGTTCTCGGGTGGTCAGCGACTATTTGGACCGGGCCGGACTGACGGAACCGCTGGAGCACCTGGGTTTCCACACGGTCGGATACGGCTGTACCACGTGCATTGGCAACAGCGGCCCGTTGCCGGATTCCGTATCGGCGGCGGTGGACGCGGGCGAGTTGATCGTCGCGGCGGTGCTCAGCGGCAACCGGAACTTCGAAGGCCGGGTGCATCCGCGGGTCAAGGCGAACTATCTGGCCAGTCCGCCGCTGGTGGTGGCTTACGCCCTGGCCGGCACGGTCGATATCGACCTCAGCTGCCAGCCGTTGGGCCGGGACGCTTCGGGGCGGGAGGTGTACCTGTCCGAGTTGTGGCCTTCGCCGGAGGAGGTCGAGGCGGCGGCGCGGCAGGCGGTCGATTCGGAGATGTACGCGGCCCGTTATGCTCACGCCTTCGATGCCAACGAGGTTTGGAATCGGATCCCGGTCAAGGGAGGCACGTTGTACGACTGGGAGGAATCCAGCACGTATATCCAGGAGCCACCGTTCTTGCAGGCGATCCCCCGGGAGCCGGAGCCGATCCGGCCGTTGCGGGACGCGCGGGTGCTGGCCGTCCTGGGCGACACCGTGACCACGGATCACATTTCGCCGGCCAGTTCGATTGCCCAGGACAGTCCGGCGGGGCGCTATCTGATCGAACGGGGCGTCGATCCGCGGGAATTCAACAGCTACGGGTCGCGGCGGGGCAACGATCGGGTCATGCTCCGCGGCACCTT
>SLEY01000632.1 GCA_007124535.1 Planctomycetaceae bacterium | reverse complement strand
GCCGGCGGGGCGCAGCATCAGGCGATACGCCGACCCGACGAGGGTCGGTGATCGCCGGGCGAAGCGCGCCATACGGCATGAGGGGCCGGGATACCGCGAAGATGCAGCCGACCGCGGTGAGCGCAGCCGCCAGCGGCAGCCGAGCAGGTAGTTCATCGGTTTGCCCAGAGAGGAGTTCGGTTCCACGTGCCGCTGCTCCAGTTGCTTCCCATCGGTCGTCCTCCACTTCGAGTGCAGAATCGACCGCCAGTCTACCCCAAGCCACGCCTCCCCTTCATGCACGCTTGTGGAAAGCTCAGAACACCCACGGTTCTCGGGCGGGCCGGACGTGCAGGCCGTTGGCTTCGTCGTCGTCGAGGAACCGTTCCCGGACCGGATCCATCCTCAGGGGGCGGTCCAGCAGCCAAACCAAGGCGGCGGCGTGGCAGGCGATGTGGGATCGCCGCATGACTTGCGAGTTGGCCGCGGGCTGCTGCCGAGAACGCATGCAGTCGAAGAAGTTGCGCGAATGATCGGCGACGTCTAAACCGCTGATCCGAGGCCCGATCGCCTCCTCCAACTCGGCCTGCAGCGACGCCGGTTGCGCCCGGATTCCCCCGCTGTCCCCCGTCTCGATCCAACCTTCCTCCCCCTCGAACCGCACCGGGCAGGTTCCCAATTCCTGCGTCCAACCCGGCCGCTCGCCAAAGGGGGTCGCCAGGCAGTCCAGAACCAGTTTCACGCCGTTGGCGTAGCGGGCCGTGATCTGGGCGCCGTTCGCCTCGTATTCAATCGGTACCGTGTCATCGGCCTGATTGGCCCACTGGCAGAGGTCTACGGTGTGGGCGCCCCAATCCAGCAAGCGGGCGCCGGATTCGAAGTCCCATTGTCCCCGCCAGCGCCCGGCCACGTAAGCCGGGTTGTACGGCCGCCAGGGCGCGGGCCCCAGCCACAGGTCCCAATCGATCTGTTCCCGCGGGGGGGTCGGTTCGCCGGGCAGCCACTGGGTTTCGATCGAGGGCATGTAGACGGAAGCGGTCAGCGTGTGCAGCTTTCCCAAGCGGCCGGCCTGGACCTTATCCACCGCCGCCACGAAATTCCGCACGCTGCGCCGCTGGGTACCCGCCTGGAACAACTGGCCCGTCTCCCGGAACGTATCGTCCAGCGTCTGGCACAAGTGGATCGTCAGGCCACAGGGTTTTTCGCAGTACACATCCTTGCCGGCCCGGGCGGCCAGGATCGAAGCGGGCGCATGCCAATTGTCGCCGGTGCCGATCAGCATGGCATCGATATCGGCCCGCTCCAGCAATTCGCGGAGATCGCGGTAGGTGCGGCAGTCCCGGTTGCCGTAATGATCGTCGATCAGTTTCTTGCCCGCCTCCCGCCGGCTGGCTTGGATGTCGCAGACGGCCAAGCAACGCACATCGTCGTGAGGCAGGATCCCGCCCAGGTTGTAGCGGGAGCGGGAGCCGAATCCGATGACCCCCAGCGTGATCCGCTCGGAGGGGGCTGCGGCCCCCGTCCGGCCCACCGCCGTCGCGGGTACGAAAGCGGGGATCGCGATCGCCGACCCGGCAGCCAGCGACTGCCGAAACAACTCGCGCCGTGTGACCTCGTTCGTCCTGTTCTCCATCTTCTTGCCCTTCCCGTATCTGATCATTCCGCGGGTCCTCGCCGGGAGCTGCCACGCGTACCGCTCCTCTTCCGAGGATCATGTCACATGCGGGCGGAAGGATCAACCACCCGGGTCAGGGCGATCTGCCAACCTACGGGGACGCGCAGCAAGGCAACTTCCGGCCTTGGTGGCCTATCAATTGCCATTTGCGGCACTAATGGACGGCAACCGTTTCAATGCGGGTCTCGGGCGATTCCACGTGCCGGAAAGTGAACTGGCCGTCCTGATGGTCGACCTCGACCGTTCCCCCCTCGCGGATCGAGCCCTTCAGCAACTCGCTGGCCAAGGGGTTCTGAATCTGCTGCTGGATCACCCGTTTCAGTGGACGGGCGCCAAAGGTGACATCGAAGCCCCGGTCGGCGATCTCTGCCCGAGCCGACTCGGTCACCGCCAGGTGGATGGATTGCTTTTCCAACTTGCCCTGCAGCAGACGGATCTGCAGGTCCACGATCCGTCGGAGTTCATCGCGAGTCAAGGCATGGAACAGGATGATGTCGTCGATTCGGTTCAAGAATTCCGGCAGGAAATGGGCGTGCAAGGCTTGCATCACCGTGGTTTGCATCTCCGTTTCGTCCCCCCCCTCCTGCGAGATCTGCTGGATCAACTGGCTGCCGACATTGCTGGTCATCACGATCAGGGTATTGGTGAAGTCGACAGTATGGCCCTGGTTGTCCGTCAAACGGCCGTCATCCAGCACTTGCAGGAGGATGTTGAAAACGTCGCGGTGGGCCTTTTCCATTTCATCCAGCAGCACGACGCAGTAAGGGCGGCGGCGGACGGCTTCGGTCAACCGCCCTCCTTCTTCATAGCCGATGTAACCGGGCGGGGCGCCGATCAGACGGCTGACCGTGTGCCGCTCCATGAACTCGCTCATGTCCAAGCGGACCATGGCGTTTTCGTCATCGAAGAGCACTTCGGCCAACGCCTTGCACAATTCGGTCTTGCCCACGCCGGTCGGACCGAGGAACAGGAACGAGCCGATCGGGCGTTGGATGTCCTGCAAGCCGCTGCGGCTGCGGCGCACGGCGTGCGATACGGCCGCCACCGCCTCGTCCTGGCCGACCAGCCGCTGGTGGATCCGCTCTTCCATCACCAGCAGCTTGGCCCGTTCCGTCTCCATCATGCGGGCCACGGGGATTCCGGTCCAGACGCTGACCACGTCGGCGACCTCCTCTTCGGTCACCTGTTGCCGGAGCAGGCGGCGTTCCCGGGCCGGTTTCCCGCTGCCTTCGTCTTCCGCTTCCAGACTCTGTTGGAGTTTGCGTCGCTGGACATCCAACTCGTACAGGCGTTGGAAATCCTCTTCGCCCACCGGCAGTCCGGCTGCCTGCTTTTCCTTGATCGCCGCGTCCAGATGCTCGAACTCGCGCTCGGCCGTCTCCGCCTGCTGGCGGACTTTCTGAATATCGCCCAACCCCAGCTTTTCCGATTCCCACTGCTCGCGCAGGTCGGCCTCCTGCTCCTTCAGTTGCTCGATCTCCTCCTCGATTTCAGCCAGCCGATCCTGAGCCGTGTCCTCGGTTTCGTCGGCCAATTGTCGGGCGGCCAGTTCCAATTGGCGGAGCCGCCGCTGGACCTGATCGATCTCCGCGGGCACACTCTCCAATTCCATGGCCAGCCGGCTGGTGGCTTCGTCGATCAGATCGATGGCCTTATCGGGCAGGAACCGGTCACTGATGTAACGGTGGGACAATTCGGCCGCGGCGACCAGGGCCGAATCGGTGATCTTGATCCCGTGATGGGCTTCGTACCGGGGTTTCAAGCCGCGGAGGATGGCGATTGTATCTTCGACCGTCGGCTCGCCAATCGTTACGGGCTGGAAACGGCGTTCCAGAGCCGCATCCTTTTCCACGTGCTTGCGGTATTCGTCCAAGGTGGTGGCGCCGATGCAGCGGAGTTCGCCGCGGGCCAGGGCCGGTTTCAACAGATTGGCGGCGTCCGAGGCGCCCTCGGCCGCGCCCGCCCCGACCACCGTGTGCAGTTCGTCGATGAACAGGATCACCGACCCGGCGGCGTCCTGAACCTCGCGGAGCACCGCCTTCAAACGATCTTCGAATTCCCCCCGGTACTTCGTGCCCGCGATCAGGGCCCCCAAGTCCAGCGCGATCACCCGTTTGTTCTTCATGCTCTGCGGCACATCCCCCTGGACGATGCGGAGGGCCAAGCCTTCGGCAATGGCCGTCTTGCCCACCCCCGGCTCGCCAATCAATACGGGATTATTCTTCGTCCGCCGTGAGAGCACCTGGATCACTCGCCGGATCTCGGCGTCGCGGCCGATCACCGGATCCACCTTGCCCTGATTGGCCCGCTGGACCAGATCGATACCGTACCGCTCCAGGGCTTGGTATTTGTCCTCGGGAGTGGGGTCGGTGACGCGGCTACTGCCCCGGATCGCCTGCAGGGCGGTCAGCACATCGTTCTCGCGGACCCCGAGAAGTTCCAGTAACGAGCGGGCCCGGCCGTCCTGTTTGACCAGAGCCAGCAGGAGGTGCTCGATCGATACGTACTGGTCCTTCATCGATTCGGCTTCGCGGACCGCCTGCTCCAGGACCTGGACCAGCGCCGGATCGGCGTGGGGCGAGGCGCCCCCCTGCACTCGCGGCAGCCGGTCCAGTTCGGCTTGCAGCATCTGCTGCAGCTGCCGCCGATCGATCCCGATCCGATCCAGAATCCGGACACCCGTCCCCTCCGGTGGCTCGATCAGGGCGGCCAGCAGATGCAACGTGTCCACGGCCGGGTGTTGACCCTGCCCGGCCATTTTTTGGCTGGCCGCCACCGCTTCCTGCGCTTTGACGGTGAATTTCTCGAATTGGAATGTCATGGCCGATCACCTCCTCCACACCGGATCGTCGCAGCCGCCGCTTCGGGACCGTCGAAGCTGCCGCTTCGGGACCGTCGAAGCTGCCGCTTCGGGACCGCCCCGCGATCAGGAGTCCTTGACCTCGAACTCCGCGTCGATCGCATCCTCATCGCCCGAGCTTCCGGCGGCCGCCTCGGGACCCGCTGCCTGGGGGCCCGCCGCTTCGGGGCCCGCCCCCGACTGCGCCTTCTCGTACAGCGCCTTGCTGAACGCATGCGAGGCCTGCTCCAAATCGCTGACCGCATTGCGGATCCGCTGGGTGTCCTCCCCCTTGGCCGCCTCGCGAACCGTTTCGATCGCCTTCTGCAACGGCGCTTTGTCCGCATCGGCCAGCTTGTCTTCGTTCTCCTTGATCATCTTCTCCAACTGGTAACACATCTGGTCTGCATGGTTCCGCGCTTCGACCAACTCGAACTTTCGCCGATCCTCCTCGGCGTGCGACTCGGCGTCCGAACGCATGCGATTGATCTCCGACTCGGACAGACCCGAGGACTGCTCGATACGCACCGACGCTTCCTTGCCCGTTCCCAAATCCTTCGCCGAAACGTTCAGGATCCCGTTCTGATCCACATCGAATTTGACTTCGATTTGCGGGACCCCGCGGGGCGCGGGCGGGATGCCCTCCAAATTGAACTCGCCCAACAACCGGTTGTCCGCCGCCATCTTCCGCTCGCCCTGAAACACCTTGACCGTCACCGCCGTCTGGTTGTCCGCCGCCGTGCTGAACGTCTGCTTCCGCTCCGTGGGAATCGTGGTGTTCCGCTCGACCAGCGGCGTCAAAACCCCACCTTCGGTTTCGATGCCAAGCGTCAGGGGGGTGACGTCCAGCAGCAACACGTCTTTGCGATCGCCGGCCAGCACGCTGCCCTGGATCGCGGCGCCAATGGCCACCACTTCGTCCGGATTGACGCCCTTGTGCGGCTCCTTGTCGAAAACCTCGCGGACCAGTGCCTGGACGCGGGGAATTCGCGTCGAACCGCCCACCAGCACGATCTCGTCAATGTCGCTGGGCGAGTACTTGGCGTCCTGCAAAGCCCGCATCAACGGTTTCCGGCATCGCTCGAACAAGGCGTCGGTCAAAGATTCGAACAGGGACCGCGTGATCGTGATCTGCAAGTGCTTCGGACCCGACGCGTCCGCCGTGATGAACGGCAGGTTGATGTCCGTCTGCGGGACCGTGCTCAACTCCCGCTTGGCCTTCTCGCACGCCTCCTGCAGACGTTGCAGGGCCATGGCATCGTTGCGCAGATCAATCCCGTGCTCCTTCTTGAATTCGGCCGCCACGTGATGGATCAGTTCCTCGTCAAAGTCGTCGCCCCCCAGATGCGTGTCGCCGCTGGTGCTGACCACCTCGAAAACCTTATGCCCGTCTTCATCATCGACCTTGAGGATCGAGACGTCGAAGGTGCCACCGCCCAAATCGAAAACGACGATCTTTTCGCTGGTCTTCTTGTCCAGACCATAAGCCATCGCGGCGGCCGTGGGCTCGTTGATGATTCGAGACACTTCCAAGCCGGCGATCTGCCCCGCGTCTTTGGTGGCCTGCCGCTGGGAATCGTTGAAATAGGCCGGTACCGTAATGACCGCTTTGTTCACCTTGTGACCCAAGTACGATTCGGCCGCTTCCTTCAGCTTGCGGAGCACTTTGGCGGAAATCTCTTGGGGCGTGAACTGCTTGCCCTCCACCTCCACCTTGACGTAATCTTCAGGCCCCCCCACAATGCCATACGACACCATTTTTTCCTCGTTTTGCACTTCATTGTGCCGGCGACCCATGAACCGCTTGATCGAGTACACCGTGTTGCGAGGGTTGGTGACCGCCTGACGCCGAGCGGGTTCGCCTACCAGGACCTCCCCTTTCGAGGTAAACGCTACGACGCTCGACGTCAGCCGATTCCCTTCCGGATTGGGAATCACCTTGGGATCGGAGCCCTCCATGACCGCGACCACCGAATTGGTTGTCCCCAGATCAATCCCGATAATTTTTTCGCCTTGCGCCATGCTCGATACTCCTTCGTTCACTGGGATGTGCTCTAATCGCCGTATATGCTTGCCTGCCCGCGGTCAGCCACTGTGACCTTCGCATCCGGTTGCCGTGCCGGGTACGCTTCGGACAGGTAGCTTGCCGCGCTTCGATTCAGCCAACCTGTGCAAAGTCTGTGCCATTTAGGAACCGCTGTCTGCCGAATGACGTAAGATGTTTTACAATCGCAGTTTACGGCGAACCGCCCAGGGCGAACTGCGTGGCAACTGGGCATGCGTGGGCCCATGTCTGCCATTTTGGCACGTCGCACGGTCAGCCGTGTGGGATCGGTTTCCCCGGTTTTCCACGCCCCGCTGCCTTTCCACACGGTCTGTCCCCCAGTATCATCCAACCAGTGCTGAGGTCACGTCCAGTCACCCTTGAGTCACCCTAGCGACAGGCACCCCCCCCATTTGGAAAAGGCGTGTGATGGGAAAGAAGAAGGCGAATCCGAAGAAACGTTCGACCGGTTCCTCGGTGGCCACCCAACGATCGCTGCAGAGGATCCAGCGCGATCTGGTGGCGTTGCTGAACGAGTATGCCCGAGTCAGCGAAGTCCTGGCCCAAAAGCGGGTTGCACGCGGCGAACCATTGCACGATCTCCCGTTCGAACACGAACTCTTGGAAAAAGGATTGCAAGGACATACCGGCCCGCTGCCGACCCGCAGCCTGCGGGCCGTTTTCCGCGAATTGTTCAGCGGCGCACGCAGCTTGGTCAAGACACTTCGGGTGGCCTATCTTGGGCCCACCTACAGCTATAGCCATTTAGCTGCGATCGAACGGTTCGGCAGCAGTGCCGAATTGGTTCCGGTCGCCACCATTGCGGCGGTGTTCGAGGAGCTGAATCGGCGACATGTCGATTTCGGCATCGTCCCGATCGAAAACTCGACCGACGGTCGCGTGGTGGATACGCTGGGCATGTTCACTCGTCTGCCGGTGCGGATTTGCGGGGAAGTCCAGTTGCGGATCCACCATTACCTGCTGGGTAGGGGGGCGCGGAGCGAGGTTCACGAGGTGTACAGCAAACCGCAGGCGCTGTCGCAGTGCCGGGAGTGGCTGGCCAAACACCTACCCACCGCCCGTGTGGTGGAAATGACCAGTACCGCTGCCGCGGCCCGTCTGGCCGCCGAGAAACCGGGGGCGGCGGCGATCGCCAGCTTGCAGGCGGCCGTGAACTACGAACTGAACGTCCTGGCAGAAAAAATCGAAGATAACCCGAATAATGTCACCCGCTTTGCCGTGATCGGAGACCATGAGGCGCCCCGAACCGGCCGTGACAAAACGGCCGTCATGCTGGAACTGGCCCATACGCCCGGCTCACTGGCCGACGCCACCGCCGTGTTCAAACGCAACCGGATCAATTTGACCTGGATCGAATCTTTTCCCATGCCCAATACGGAGCAGGAATACCTGTTCTTCGTAGAAATGGAGGGGCACCCCGAGGAAGCGCGGATTAAACGGACCTTGGCCGCGCTGGCCCGAAAAACCGATCGCTTGGTCGTCCTGGGCTCCTATTCCCAAAACCCGCCGGGGGAGTAAGCATCTGCCAAGAAATGGCAGTCACACTGCTCGGCGCGGGTCTCTGTTCGGCGCGGGTCTCTGACCCCGCCGAAACCGCCGACCGAAGGTCTCCACCGGTATGGGACACCTTCGGTCGGCGGGGCGGCTCGGTCAGAGACCGGCCACAGCGCTGCGGGACGGCTGCGACGAACAAGACCGTAATTTCTTGGCAGATGCCGCAACATGGACCGCGACACCCGGCCCCGGGAAAGCGCCGAACGCCGCCCGGGGCAAACACCGCCGGCGCCCTGTTTGCCCGGCTCCAAAACTCCGAGGCTCCGGTTCAGTCGCCGACCATCACGTCCACGATGTTGCTGCAGAAGTCGTCCAAATCCTTCGGCAGCCGCGACGTCACCAGGTGCTCGTCTCTCAGAACGGAGACGTCTTCATATAACGCCCCCGCTTGGATCAATTCCTCTCGGATCCCGGAGAAACCCGTCGCTTTCCGCCCGTCCAACACGCCGGCCGTGATCAGCACCTGCGGCCCATGGCAGATCGCCGCCGTGGCTTTACCGGTCTCGAAAAACTCGCGGGCAAACCGGACCGCCGTCTCGTCCTGACGCAGTGCCGCCGGTCCCCGGCCGCCCGGGAGCACCAAGGCGTCAAAGTCGTCGACGCAAACGTCTTCAACCGCCTTCTCAATCCACATCGTGATGTCACTGTTGTAAGCTTTGACCTCGCCCGGTTCCAAACCGATCACCGTGGCCTCGGCGCCCCGATTGATCAAATAGGCCATCGGCACCAGCGCCTCGGCATCCTGAAAGCCCTCCGCGACCATGATCGCGACCCGCTTGCCCTCCAGCGGGGGATGATGCTCGTGTGCCCATGCGTTCAGGTGGGCAACCATGCCCAAAAGGGCCGTCAACGTCAACACAAACAGGGTGCGCATCGTGATTTCTCCTTAGGATTCTGTGAGGAAAACTGCCCGAATGCAAAACGCTCACTCAGAACATCGTAGAACACACAGCCGGCCTGACAATCCCCCCACCCGCGGCGACCCGCTCGTTCGGCATCACTGGCAGAGACGGTTCCATCACGATTTGTGCGATGGCGGCTCTCGCTCGATGTTGACTCGGTTGCTTCCCGTCGCTTTGGGGCGCGGGTGCAATAGCCCCTTCGTTGCGGGGAATGTCTTCACGCCCGGTCCGCTTTTGACAGTTGCTGCTGCGGGGTATACTCGATCGATGCCCTTGCCCCACGCTCGCCGGCGTCAGGAGTTTCCGTTCCATCGGATCGCATTGCCATGAACACACGCCCCCTCTCCGACCCCCGCCACGATCCGTTCGATCTGGAACGCTTTGTTCAGGCCCAAGCGACGACCTACGATCGGGCGCTGGCCGAGATCCGCAATGGCCGTAAACGCTCGCACTGGATGTGGTTTATCTTCCCCCAACTGGACGGACTGGGGCTCAGTTCCACCGCCAAACGGTATGCGATGAAGAGTCGGGATGAGGCTCGCGCGTATCTGGAACATCCGCTCCTCGGTCCGCGACTGATCGCATGTGCCGAAGCCGCCCTGGCGGTGGAGGGGCGTTCCGCGCGGCAGATCTTCGGGACGCCCGATGACCTGAAACTGCGCTCCTGTGCAACGCTGTTCCGCCAAGTGAGCCCCCCGAATTCCGTGTTCGCGCGGCTCATTGAAAAATACTTCCCCGAAGGGGACGACCAAAGGACCCTGGAGTTATTGGGGAACGCTGACTGCGATCCACCGGCGGGCAGCGGATCGTCGTAGAACGGATTCAATCCGTTTCGCAGGAGCGGAATGAATTCCGCCCTACGAAGGGACAAACCAAGCCGCGCGGGGTATCGCCGTGCTGATTTCCGGCAGTTAGAAGTCCGCCCCCGGACCCGGGACGCCCGGGTTGTCATCGGCGAACGGGTCCGCTTGATCCTCCGGCAAAGGGTCGCCTAATTCGCTGGGCGGCGGATCGGCAAACGGATCCTCGCCGCCGCCGAACAGATCGTTGTCATCGGTCGACGCTTCGGGCTGCGCGTCCGGATCGGCAAACGGATCCTCGTCGCCGCCGAACAGATCATTGTCATCGGTCGACGCTTCGGGCTGCGCGT
>SLEY01000276.1 GCA_007124535.1 Planctomycetaceae bacterium | reverse complement strand
CGCCCCGGCCTGCCCGGGAATCGAGGTCGGCCACCAGGATCGAAAACGACGGGTTTGCCAAAGGCACTTCTCACAGGGGCCTCCACTCGATCTAACTCCGGTCTAACGCTCCCGCGACCCGGGCTCCACGCCCCGGGCGTCCCAGGCCGCTCCCAAGTCGATCCACTGCACCACGGTACGCCGCTGGTCCTCCGTCAGCAACGGCTCGTCCTCCGCCGGCAGCGCCGCGAAGTCCCGCTCGGCCGCCGCACCGTCCCAGGGCCGGGCCGTGTTCCGGCCGTACAGGTGCCATACCAGCGGGCTGGTCCGGGCCCGACCCGGATCCACGTACCGGTAAAGCTGACCGTCCTCACCGTCCCGGGCCAGCAGTCGCTCGTAGGCCCGCCGGCCCGCCGGCAACTGCGAATCGGCCAAGTGCGGCTGGACCCCCGCTTCGCCGTGACAGGCCACACACGTGCCCTCGATGATCGGGTACACATCGTGACGGAAATCGACCGTCGCCCCCACCTCCAGGCCGTCCAACACGTCCGCGGGACGAGCCAACGCATCCACGTAGCGGTTCTGCGACGTCAGTTCCCCGTCTTCGTGACAGCCGATGCAGCCGCGATTCTCCCGATTCCGAGCCCAGATCCATCCGCAGCTGCGCAACGCCATCCCCCGCTCGTCCAGCAACTGCAATTCCAAAGGCCGATTGGCCGGGATGTCCACATGAAAGGAACCGTCCGCTTCGATCGGCGTCTCGCCCAAAATCCGCCGAGTGGCCAAGGGCGGAGAGGCCGGATCGTCCCCCGCCGCCGACACCGGCGGCTGCCGCGGCATGCCCTCGATAATCCGTAACCGCGGGGCCCGTTCCGGGGTCAGCCAATCGCGCTCCGGCAAATCGTGCACCGAAATGTCCAAACCATACAAACGTGCCCGCGGATCCTCCGGCACCACCACACTCGACCGCCCGTCCGGCTCCTCCCGCGGTATCACGGCCCGCGACTGCAGATCGTGGAACGCCGGGTCGTCAAACACCTGCCGCAACTCGCCCGATTCCAGATCCAAACGGTACACGCCATGCGGACGGCTGGCATCCGCCGGCCGCCGCGACACCAGAATCCCGCCGTCTCCCAACGGCGACGGCGCCCGGTACAGCCACCCATCCGACCCGCTCAACCGCCGGTACGAGCGCAAAGGCCGCCGTAATGAGACCTTCGCCAAACTGCCCGCCCCGTCCCAAGGAAACCGCTCGCCCTCGACAAACACCAGCCAACCTTCCGGTGTCGTGCAAGGCATGTGCTTGAAACGCTCGCCCGCCCCCTGGTCGCAGGCGAATAAGGCGAAATCGGTGCCGTCCAGATTGATCCCGAACAACCCCATCGAACCGGCCGGGCCGCGGTCCAGCCGGGCACGCTGCCAGCTGGCGAAAATCACCAACCCATCCCACACCATCCAGGGGTCCTTGTCCGACGACAGATTGTACGTCAACCGCCGTACCTCGCTGCCGTCCATCCGGCACGAATAGATCCGGGTCAACGGTCCCGTCCCGGATTCCACCACCGCTTCGGGGTCCCGGCGGACAAAAGCCACTTGATGCCAGGGTTCGGGCGAGTCCAACGTGAACAGCGTCGATTGGTAGCACGGACTGCGACAGTCGCCCAAATCGCGGGTGATCTGGCGTATTTCCCCCCCATCCAGAGAATACTCGTAAATATTCCAATCGTCCGCAGCCGTGCGCTGGGCGGCAAACACGAACCGCGTCCCATCGAAGGAGACCGCCGGATCGCTGGCACTGTGGAAATCGGCCGTCAGCACCCGAGGCTCCGCGCCGGGCGCGACCAACACAATCCGGGCCCCCTCCGCGTCCAGCATGCCGAGGCCCCACGTTTCGTGAGCTGGCGGCTCAGTCGCCGGGGCCGAGGCGGGCAACTGGGTGACCAGCATCGGCGTGTCGACCGCGACGGCCGGCGCTCCGCTCCCCACGCACAGCCCAAGAAAAACCAAGAACACCGGAGATAGCGCCGAGCCAAGCGGACCCGGGCCCACCAAAACCGGTGACAACCTTCGTTTCCGGAGAACAAAGCAGGACATGGCAAAAAAGAAATGGTTTCCAACGGCAGCAAGTAGGGGCCGGAACGAACTTCGTGCCCGCGGTCTTCGAGTGGATCCAACGCCCATTGTTGCCGGTCGGCGCGGTTTGTCAATCCGAGAGTCGACTCCGCACCCCACCCGCGCTTCGAACAAAGCGCGGGCATCGCCACGACACCGCCTCGCGGGGCATCTGGGTGAATTAGCTGTCACAAAAGGGGTCTGACCTGGGGTGTTCAATCCGTGCTTGTCAAGGCCGCAAGTTGCTTGCTGCGCCTCCCGGGCATTCAACCCAATGCCCCCGGCTTGCCCGGGGGATGGTTACGCTCCTTGCTAAATCCCACAGCCACCCCAACCAACCGAATGCCCCCGGCTTGCCCGGGGGATCGTTACGCTCCAAGCTACATTCACAGCGACCCCAACCAATCGAATGCCCCCGGCTTGCCCGGGGGATGGTTACGCTCCAAGCTACATCTCACAGCCACTCCAACCAATCGAATGCCCCCGGCTTGCCCGGGGGATGGTTACGCTCCTTGCTAAGCGTGAAACGCCCCCTG
>SLEY01000382.1 GCA_007124535.1 Planctomycetaceae bacterium | reverse complement strand
TGTTTGCGCCAACTTCGCAGCTACGTCAGTGCCCGTGGCTTCGCTAAAATGTGTGTAACGATGAGGGCAACGCCCCAGGTGGGGTGTCGCCCAATAAGCCCGTTGGCTGAAAGCCAACCACACCGAAATGCGCCGGACCGGCCCGTGGTGCTCGGTGCGTGGGTGGGTCGGTAGCTCGGTGCTTGGTGCGTTGGTGCTTGGTGTTCGATTGGGTTCCCGTTGGCGGAAGGCCAACCGCACCGTAGCGGGTGGTTGCCAAACCTCGCGGCGACCGGCACTGGGCTGGCGGGGTGCGGGAGGAGACAGGGGGAAACGCCGCGGTGGTATTGTGGGCGACCTTCGGTCGGCGGTTTGGCGGGGTCGGCGCCCCTCGTCGAACGTGGTAGATTAGTTTTTGCGAGTTGCCTTGTTATGGTTTTGCATGGGATCGTAGGGTCCGCTATGTCCGGCGTCAAGCTATTTTCGGGACCGGTTAAGCCCGTTCGGTTTTCGCCTGCCCGCTGTGGAAGAGGAGGGGGCTTGCTTTGGGGATGGGTACTCGCCAGTTTGGCAACGGTCGCAGTCGTTTCGGGTGAGGAGCGTCTTGTTCCGCGTGATCAGCAAGCGTCCTTTGCAGGCAGTTCCGAGCAAGATCGGCGAACGGCTTGGGACGCGCATGCGGAGCGGATGCAAAAAGAGCTGGTCCGCTGGTTGCAGCGAGCTGTTGAAGGCGCAGTTCGGGGTGACGAGGCGGACGGCGCCGTCACGCGATGGCAACGTGCACTCGACGAGATCGAGTCGAAGCCGGTCGAGGACTTCCATGCCGTCCCGAGTTCTGCGGTTCCTTGGTTTCCTCATCTGGAAGTCAACCCGTACGCGCAGGCCTACATCCGTTCGGTGGCGGAATTCACTTCCTGGACGGAGCTGCGAGGTGAAGAGGAAACCGGCCAACGGACTTCCCAGCAGATACGCCGACAGGCGTATGATTTGTATCCGCAGGTTTGGGCGGTATGCTCGCCACAGAGTCCCCACTTCCGGAGTGTGGAGCGGATGATCACGGTGTTGGCCCAGATGGACCGTTTGCTGCACCTTCAGCGGGACGGCGATTACAATGCCGGTCGGGAACGCCGCGACGAGAACATGACCCGTTTCACGTTTGCCATTCTCAGCGATGCCTATTGGATCCTGGTCCGCAGTCATCCCCGGCTGCTTCCATCCGGGTTACGGGCGAGTTGGGAGTGTCAGATCCGTGCGGGCGCCGAGTATCAGGTCCGTCAATTTTCTCGTCGCAATCCACGGAACCCGCACGGCCCGTACTGGTATCCGAACATCGACGCGGTCTATGCCCATCAGATGTATCTGGCGGGGAAGATTTTGGATTATCCGCCGTATCTTGAGCGGGCGCGGTCGCGAGTTCAGCGGCTGGGCGAACTGCTGTACGCGGACGGTGGTTGGCCGTATTTGGGTTTGAGCAATGAGGAACCGGCCTATCATGGGGTGACGTTAAAGTGGCTGATTCGCTACTGGCAATTGAGTGGCGATGAGAACGCACGGTCGGCGATTCGCGATTCGGCAGCCTATTATCCGTTGAGCACGGAGGCTGGCGGGGTGATATCGGGTTCGGCATCGCCTTATTGGAAGCATCGTTGGGATGCGGTCACGCCCGAGTATCCGGAGGCGGTGTCGGCGATTGCGGACGAACCGATGAACAAGGCGGTAGCGGCCGACCTGTTGGATCGTCTGGGCGACAGCCGTTTGGAGCGAACTCAGCCGTTACCGCTTGGAGCCAGTTTTTTCGATCCGGAGCGTGCCGCGGCGGAATTGCCGGACGACTTGATCGTCTACGATCGCAATTTGGAGGGGCCGCGTGGCCGTTTCGGATCGTGGAGTTTCACTGCCACAGGGCGTGATTTGGCCGAGGATCGCGGCAAGTACTCGTATGTCGGTTGCCTGGTGACGGACACCTGTCCGCAGACGATCTATCCATTGAGCGGCGGGTTGCAGGTCGCATTTTTCGAGTACCTGCCGGCGGGGGATGATTGCCAGCCGCTTCATTTGACGATGAACGACCGTTGTCACACGCGGATCACGGAACGGGCAGCCGCTTTTGCCGCCCAGGCCCAGATGCAGCGGCCGCAGGCTGGCGGCGGCCGCAGTCGGGCCAGGCCCTGGTTGCAGGAACAAGTTTGGCTGATGACGGACCGCCGGATGGTTGGCCATTTGCTGCTGTACCCGGACGGTTCGCAGGTTGCACGGGGTCGGGCGGCGGTTTTCCGTCTGGGGACCGGTCGCGGTCTGCCTTTTCTGCGGGGAACCGATCGCGGCGACGCGTCGACACGGATTCAGACGGGCGAACGGCGTTACCGATTGGGGCAGCTTGAGATGCGGATTTGGGACCACAATTTCGAACGCATCCTCGTAGAGACGCGCCGCCACAACCGTTACCGCTATCCGGGCCGCTGGGTCGACGTGCGTCTGGAAGATCGGGGTGAGGGCATAAAACGCAGTTACTTGCCGGAGGATCGCCGTTTTGTGCTGGTCGAATTTTGGCCGGCCGGGAACGAGCCGAGTGACGAGGTGACGTGGCGCCCGACGGCGTGCGGGACGGACCGGTTATCGGTCAGGGTGGGGAAGACGACCAAGACCGTT
>SLEY01000194.1 GCA_007124535.1 Planctomycetaceae bacterium | reverse complement strand
GCGATCTGCTGGGCGAGGAGGGCTATCGCCGCACGGTGCTGTTCGACCTCCGCCAAGTGACCGCCATTGATTCCAGCGGGGTGGGGTGGCTGCTTTCCGCCCAAAAGAGCTTCCGGATGCAAGGTGGCAAGATGGTCTTGCATTCGCTTTCGCCCTTTGCCCGCGACGTACTCAAGATCCTGAATATGCAACTGGTTTTCCAGATTGCGGAAAATGAAGCCGCCGCGCGGCGGCTGGTGCAGGAACCCTCGACATGAATGAACTGCCGCTTGCCGAATCCTTTGACCCTGCCACCCTCGCTTCCATGCCGGCCGAGGCGGCCGTGGATGCCCTGCTGCGTCATGCGGCGATCATGGAAGCCAGCGATTTGTTTTTGCTGAGCGACGAAACCAGCACGAACATCTGCATGCGACGGCATGGGAAGATCGAACCCATCGCGTTCGTGCCCCCCAATCAAGGCAAGCATTTTGTCACCCACATCAAGGCCATGTCGGCGATGGACATTGCCGATCACCGCCGGCCGGGGGAAGGCCGATGGCTTCATGCGCGCAGTGGTAAACGGCTGGACATCCGCATCAACTGCATCAGCACGCTGTTCGGCGAGGACATGGCGTTGCGGTTGTGGGATCGGGACGAGGGGATACGTCGCCTGGACCGGCTCGGCATGTTTCCGGCCGAGCTGGAGGTGCTGAAGAGTTTGCTGACCCGTCCCAGCGGGTTGATTTTGGTTACCGGGCCGACGGGAACCGGAAAGACGACCACGTTGTACGCTTGCCTTTCGCATCTGAACACGGGCCAGCGGAAGCTGAACACGTTGGAGGATCCGATCGAATATGCGATCGAGGGGATACGGCAATCGCACGTGATGCCCAAGATCGGCATCGACTTTCCGGAGCTGCTGCGGCATGTGCTGCGGCAATCGCCGGATGTCATCATGGTGGGGGAAATCCGCGACGAGAAGACGGCGATTTCGGCCGTGCGGGCGGCGAACAGCGGACACTTGGTGTTGAGCACCCTGCATGCGCCGGTGGCGGCGGCGGCGCCGCAAAGCTTGTTGGCCCTGGGGACCTCGCCCTACTTTTTGTCCAGTTGCCTATTGGGGGTGGTCGCTCAGCGATTGGTGCGGACTTTATGCCCCCACTGCCGCATGCAATTCGATTTGGACGGGGCTCCGGGCACGTTCGAAGAGATCCGTCATCTGATGGGACCGGAGGACGGCAAGGCGATCTACGGGCCCAGCAGTTGTGAAGCCTGCCATCATACGGGTTATTCCGGCCGCACGGGGATCTTTGAAATCATAACCATGACTCAGGAGATCCGCCGTTTGATCGCCCGTGCGGGTTCGGCCCAGGACATTAGCCGGGCGGCGGTGGCCAACGGGATGATCCCGTTCCGCCATAGTGCCTTATTGAAGGTCGCTCAGGGGGTGACCAGTACCGAGGAGATCTTGGGTTCGGTTCCGGCCGAGTTTTTGGGGATTGAGGATTAGGGGGCTCAGGAATCATCCAGGGCCCGTTCGAGGAACCGGATCTGGCCGTGCACGGCTTCCATCCCCGGATTCACCTCGACGGCTCGGCGAAAGCATTCCAGGGCGGCGAAGCCTTCGGCCATTTCCAGGTAGCAATGGGCCATGCCGACCAGCGAACCGAATTGGTAGGGGTTCAGTTCCAGGGTTTGCTGGCAATCGTTGGCGGCCGCTTCGTATTGGCCCAGGCGGAAATGGGCAATGGCCCGCTGGTTCCAGGCTTCGGCAAAACGCGGCGCCTGGCGGATCAGCAGGGTGGACAATTCCAGCGCCTCTTCGAACTGGTAGGCGTGATTCAAGCGGGTCACGACGGCCAGTTGTTGGCGTTGTTCCATCGAGCCGTCTCGCTGCCAGACTTCGCGGATCGAGTTTTCGGCCAGGATGCGGACGACCCCGTCGCGGTCGTGCAAGGCGCGTCCCAGGACCGGGCTGCAATCCATATCTCCCAGCAGGCCGAGGGCCAGGACGGCCCCCCGGCGGGTTCGCCAGCTTCCGCAACGTGCCAGCCGTTCCAACGTCGCCTGCAGGTAATACTGCGAGACGGCGGCAATCAAGCCGGCCGCGTCCTCGTCTTCCAAGAAACGCAAATAAAATTCGTCGAGTAACGTAGTGGGGGGGGGCTTCGTCACCGTCTTCGTTCCTCAAGATACCAGGGGAGAGGGGGGCGCGGTTTGCGGAGCGCGTCCGCGTTGGACGTCCGCGCTGCCCTTGAGTCTACTTGGCTTGGCGAGCGGGGACAATGGTTCGAAACGCCGGGAGGCGGAAATCCGTGCCTTTCTCTTGCCCGAGGTTTGGGTAACAATGATAGCGGAGTCCGGTTCAGCCTTAACTTCCGTAAAGATCATGCCTGAAATGCGGAGCAACCAGTTTATGCGACCGATGCGGATTGTATCCGGGTCGGGTTCACGCCCCGGCGCGGGGCGGCCAACCGTCTGGGCCATGCTGTTGATCGCCGGTCTGGCCGGGGCGGCCTCCGCGTCCCCGGACAACCCTTCCTGGCGAACAGGAACGGCTCTCGAGCGTCATTGGGAAACGCCGGTGCGGATGCTGCGCTGGGGCTCCAATCCGCTCGGGGATGCCCTGGCCAGTCTGTCCGCGACCCAGCGCGTGGCGGTGTTCCTGGATCGCCGGGTGGACCCGCAGCAACCGATCGATTTTTCCAGTCAGGACGAGCCATTGGCTCAGCTGCTGGACCGCTTGGCCGCCGAGTTGGATTTGGGCACTTGCCGGATCGGCCCGGTCGTGTACTTCGGCCCGCCCGAGACCGCGGCGGTGTTGCCCACGGTCGTCCAGTTGCGGCGGGAGGAGCGGGAATCGTTTTCGCCGGTCATTGGCCGGCGGCTGTCCCGCGAGTTGCCTGTGGAATGGCCCAAGTTGACCGCACCCCGCGAGCTGATTGGCCGGCTGGCCGAGGAGGTCGGCCTGGTGGTCCGGGACCTGGAGCGGATCCCCCATGATTTGTGGCCGGCAGTCGAGTTGCCTCCGCTGGATTTCTACCAGCGGATGAGTCTGGTGCTGGCCGGGTTCGGGCTGACTTTCCAGTTCGAGGACGACGTTCGGCTGCGGCTGGTCGAGCTGCCGGAGCGGGCCGAATTGCAGCGGGACCATCCGATGCCGGCTCACCTCGCGGCACGGATCGAAGCGCGGCTGCGGCAGGCGTATCCGGTGGCCGAAGTGGCTCGCCAGGGCGGAGGCTTGCGAGTTCGCGCTCCGTGGGAAGTGCATCAAGCCATCGAAGGCTGGTTGCAGGGGGACATTCCCCGCTCGCCTCGCGGGCCGGTGCGGCCGAGCGAAGTGCGGTACACGCTGGAGGTCCAGAACCAACCCGTGGGCGCCACAGCCCACGCCCTGGCCCAACGGCTGGAGTTGGAACTGCGCTACCCGCCGGAGTTGGAGGCCCAACTCCAGCAACGGGTCTCGTTCCGGGTCGAGGAAGTCACCCGCGAACAGCTGCTGGAAGCCCTGCTCGAACCGGCCAACTTGACGTTCCAGGTTTTCGAGCAAACTTTGGAAATCTTGCCGGCCGAGCCCGATTGAGGGTGACGAAGAAACGGCCTCAGAACGGCCGGCCGCCGGTCAGCAAGTCGTTCGTGCTGTAGTCCTGCAGCCGATCCGTCGAGGGCAGCGGCTCCGAACCCAGGCGCCGGAGCGGACGATCCAATCGGGTCGCGTCGCCGGCGGCCTCCGGCTCCTCGTGAACGCAGGTTTCGTCCGCCGCAGCGTGCAATGGCCCCTCGTCCTCGCGCCGTTCCAGATCCGAGGGCACCAGGTCCCCTGCGATCACCTGCAACAGCTTCGAGATGCACAGCTTGTTCATGCTGGTCTTGTGGTGGTGCGCCTGGAATCGCAGCGATTCGTGCAGGCTCTTGGGCAGTCGCACCGTGATCACCCGCATCGGTTCGTCCGACTGGCTGGCCTGGCCATGCCGTTCGCGCAACTTGGCCAACATGTGCTGGATTTCTTCGTATTCCGCCGTCTGTTCGAACTGATCGCGCAGGTCCGCATGGGGGAACAGTTCGTCGATCAAACCGCGATGTCCCAGGATCTCGCGGTAGAACGAAACCCAGTTCGTTCCGTTCTTGAAACGTTCGGTGGCCACATGGCGTACCCTGCGGACCGGCTCTTCCATTCGGGTGGTTTGTCTCGCATCCGTCATGCGTGGTTCCTTCCGTGCTTTCGGCTCAGGCTGTCAGGTACCGAGCTTGCTGGTTCTCGGCTCCCCAATCGAGAAATGGGGTTTAGCGGAAATCGGCTCTGCAAGTCAATAGCAGCATGGATGTGCTTGCAGTGCTAGCACTTACGATCATTCGCCCCCACCTGTCAAAAACCAGGCACCGCTGCCCGGTTCCTAGGCAATCGGCGTCCTGCGCGCTTTTTAAGCACAGTTCTTTCAGGGTACGCGCCGAGGCGGGCGAAATTTTTTTGAAAATTTTTTTCTGGTCTTTACGACTGGAGAACTATGACCTGAACGAGGGGAAGTTGACGCGAGGCGGTCGGGCTTCTAGGATGGAGCGGTGCCAGCAGGCGGGGTTGGGAGGCGAGATTTTGGGAGCGGACGGCGGATGGAGCGGACGTACGTCAAGCGATATCGGATGGAGATCGAGTTGCCGCGGTGCCCGCTCGCCCGGAGCGCCTTGCCGACCGGATACCGGTTCTGTGCCTGGGAGGAAGGCTTGAGCGAGTCGCATGCCCGGGCCCAATACCGGGCGTTTGCTCAGGAGATGGACGCGTTTGTGTTCGCTTCGCTGGGCGATCTGGACGGTTGCCGTGGGCTGATGCAGCGGTTGTCGGAGAGTGCCGAGTTTTTGCCTGAGGCGACGTGGTTGCTGGTTTACGCCCCGGTCGGTTCGTGCCGGGTGGAGGATTGCGGGACGATTCAGGGTTTACGTGCGGGTTCTCGCGGCGGGTCCTTACAGAACGTGGGGATCGCACCGGAGCATCGCGGGCGCGGGCTGGGCAGCCAGCTGATTCGGCGGGCCCTGGCCGGCTTCCAGTCGGTGGGGATCGATCGGGTCAGTCTGGAGGTGACGGCGCGCAATCAGGCGGCGTTGCGGCTGTACCATCGTTTGGGTTTCCGCCGGCGGCGTGCGGTATACAAAGTGGTTCAGGTTTGCGAAGCGGGGTTGCCGGGTTGATTTCGGCGGCGGAATCCACAGAGGCAGCTGATCTTTTTTCGGGACAGTTTGGGGAGACGGAGATTCTTGACGGAAAACCAGCCGATTTACGTGGAGCGATTCGAGAACGATTTGGTGCTGTTGGCCGAGCCGATGGACTGGTTGGAGTCGGCGGCGTTTGCGCTGTTGGTCCCGGCCGGTTGCAACTACGAATCGCCGGATGCCTTGGGCTTGGCCAATCTCACGTGTGAGATGGTCCAGCGGGGTTGCGGACCGCGGGACAGTCGCCAATTCATCAGCGACCTGGAGCTGTTGGGGGCGGATGCGTCGGCTTCGGTTTCCAACGCGCACACCAGTTTCGGCGGGGCGGTGCCGGCGGAGAGTCTGGAGGGGGCGTTGAGCATCTATGCGGATGTGGTCCGGCGGCCGCATCTGCCGGAGGATCAGCTGGAAGACGCTCGCCTGGGCTGTCTCCAGGAGATCCATGCTCTGGAGGATGATTTGCCGCAGCGTGTGTTCGAGCAGTTGCGCCAACTGCGCTATGGCGACCCGTTCGGCCGCAGCACGTGCGGCCAGCGCCCGTCGGTGCAGCGGATCGGACTGGCCGCGATCCAGGAGTTCGTCACTCAGATGTACCGGCCGAACGGAGCGATTCTCAGTGTGGCGGGCAAGCTGGATTGGCCGCGTCTCCGCCAGCACGTGGCCCGGTTGTTTGCGGACTGGCAGCCCCGCCGCCTGCCCGCGCTGGTCGAAACGCCTGCCGAAACGGCTTGCCGGCACGTGCCCGTCGACAGCAGCCAGACGCACATCGGCATCGGTTTTCCCAGTGTCCCCTATTCGCACCCCGATTACTTTCAAGCTCGCGGGGCGGTCGGCGTTCTGAGCGATGGGACCAGTTCCCGCTTGTTCACCCAGGTGCGCGAGGTGCGGGGCTTGGCCTACGCCGTCTACGCCGCCTGCCATTCGCTCCGTGATCGGGGCAGCGTCTTCTGCTATGCCGGTACCGTCAACGAACGAGCGCAGGAGACGTTGGAGGTGCTGATCGCCGAATTCCAGAACCTGGCCCGGGGCATCCAACCCGATGAACTGCTGCGATTGAAGGCCAAGCTCAAGAGCGGGTTGGTGATGCAACAGGAGTCCAGTTCCTCGCGGAGCGGTTCGATCGCGGCCGACTGGTACCACCTGGGCCGCATCTACTCGTTGGACGAATTGGGTCGGATCATCGACCAGGTGACCTGCACCAGCATCAATCGCTACCTTGCGGAGCACCCGCCGTCGGATTTTGTCCTTGTCACCCTCGGCCCCCAAGCTTTGGAGATGCCTCTTGGAGTTTCGCCAGCACACCCTGGATAACGGTCTGGAAATCGTCGCCGAATGCACCCCCCGCGCTTACTCGATGGCCCTGGGCATTTTCGTCCAGGCCGGTTCGCGGGACGAGACGGAGGAGAACAATGGCGTCAGTCATTTCCTGGAACACATGGCGTTCAAAGGCACCGCGCAGCGGACCGCGGCGGATGTCAACCGCGAACTGGACGAAATCGGCTCGATGTCCAACGCCTACACCACGGAAGAGCAGACGGTCTACTTTGCCAACTTCCTGCCCGAGTATCAGGACCAGGCGACCGCCTTGTTGAGCGACATGATGCGGCCGGTCCTGCGGCAGGAAGACTTCGACGTCGAAAAGCAGGTGATTTTGGAAGAGATCGCCAAGTACGACGACCAGCCGCCGTATGGGGCGCACGACAAGTGCATGACGGCCCACTTCCAATCCCATCCGCTGGCCCGCATCGTCCTGGGCACGGTGGCCAGTGTGGGCGGCCTGACCCGCCAGCAGATGCTGGATTACTTCCACCAGCGTTACCGCCCGGGCAACCTGGTCGTGGCGGCGACCGGCCACGTCGATTTCGATCGGCTGGTCCGGCAGGTCGAACGCCAGTGCGGGGACTGGCAACCCGGCCCGGCGCCACGCGAGACGCCCCCGGCCGCCGCCCATCACAGCCTGGACCTGGTTTACAAACCGGCCGCGACCCAGCAGTACGTCGTCCAACTGGCCGCCGCCCCCGATCTGAATGACGACCGCCGCTACGCCGCACGCGTCCTGGCCACCGTCCTGGGCGACGACAGCGGCAGCCGGATGTTCTGGGAATTGATCGACACGGGGCGCGCCGATTGTGCCGCGATGGGCGCTTACGAATTCCAGGGGACCGGCCTGTTCATGACCTACCTCAGCTGCCTGCCCGAGGATGCGGCCGAAAATCTGAAACACCTGGATCGCATCTTCCAACACGCACATCGCGACGGTGTCACGCAGGACGAACTGGACCGAGCCAAGAGCAAGATTGTCTCGCACCTGGTGCTGCAGAGCGAGCGGCCCGGCAATCGGCTCTTCGCCGTCGGGAACAACTGGATGCAGCGCCGCGAGTACCGCACGTTGCGACAGACGTTGGATCGCTACCGGGCAGTCACCTGCGACGACCTCCGGGCCATCCTGGCGGATTATCGCTTGGACGTCCACACCACCGTGGCCATCGGACCGTTGAAGCGACTGGCCGGTTGCGAGGCGCGGCCCCTGCCGCCGACCGACCCGGTGCGGCAACCGTGAGCTGGCACAGCGAAAACGCCCTGCACGGGAGAATGAATTCCCCTTGAACGAGTAGTTCCCTCAAACCGCCGGAGGTGAAGAATACCACGGAACTCCCCTGCTACTTCTACCACCCCAACGAGAAACGAGCGAGGAAACCACCGGTGAACGACTTGAGTGCAAAACGTGAACGATTGCTGGCCCGGATTCGCGATCTGCCCCCCTGCGCCGTCGCCTTTTCGGCGGGCGTCGACAGCACGGTGCTGGCCAAAGCGGCCGTGCTGGCGCTGGGGGATCGGGCCGTGGCCGTCACGGGCGTCAGCCCCAGCTTGCCCGCCGGAGAACTCGAACTGGCCCGCCAATTGGCCCAACAGATCGGGATCCGCCATGAGATCCTCGAAACCTCGGAATTCGAGAATCCCGAGTATCTCAAGAACGGCCCGGATCGCTGCTACCACTGCCGTAGCGACCTGTACCGCCAAATCGAAGTGCTCATTCCCCGCTTGAAGGTCCAGGTGATTCTGAACGGGGCGAACGCGGATGACCGAAACGACTATCGGCCAGGGACGCAAGCTGCGGAGGAACACCGGGTGATCAGCCCGCTGGCCGAATGCGGGATCACCAAATCCGAAGTCCGCCAATTGGCCGCCGAATGGGACTTGCCGATTTGGGACAAGCCGGCCATGCCCTGCCTGGCCAGTCGGATCGCGTATGGGGTCGAAGTGGACCCGGAACGGTTGCAGCGGATCGACCGGGCGGAGCGCTTCCTCCGCCAACACGGCTTTCCCACCGTACGCGTCCGTTATCACGCCGGCGACGTGGCGCGGTTGGAAGTGCCGGCGGAGCAGTTGAACCGATTGTGCGAGCCGGAGTTGCGCGAAGCGGTGGCCGCCTACTGCAAGGAACTGGGCTTCCGCTTCATCACATTGGATTTGGAAGGCTTCCGTTCGGGCAGCCTGAACGTGCTGGTGCCTCTAGAAGTGCGGAACGCTCGGAAGATGCCGGCCGAGCAGCCGGCCGCAACCGCGGAGGATACCCCGCCCGCATGAGTGATCAGGAACGTTCCCGCCGGTTTGCTGTTGCTGCCCTGCTGTTCGAAGGCGGGTTGGTCGTGGTGGCTCTGCTGATCGGCGGCCTGCTGCAGCGTTCTCCTTTGCCCGGCGTGGGGGAGGAGCCCGATCGCTGGTCCGATGTGCGAGCGATCGCCTGGGGGGCGGCGGCCGCCCTGCCAATGCTGGCCGGATTGATGCTGATCGAACGCTTCCCCCTCGGACCCCTGCGTTCCTTGCAGGAAACGGTCCAAGACCAGTTGGTCCCCTTGATCCGCCATTGGACGATCCCCGAGATGGCCACGATTTCCCTGGCGGCCGGATTGGGAGAAGAGATGCTGTTCCGCGGCCTGCTGCAGGCAGGCTTGGCGGACCACTGGGGCGGACCGCAGGGAATGGTGCTGGCCCTGCTGGTCGCCTCGGTCGCCTTTGGCGTGTGCCACTGGCTGACGGCCACGTACGCCCTGTTAGCCGCCGCGGTCGCCGCGTACCTGGGACTGCTGTTGATCCTGTTCGACAACCTGCTGGTGCCCATCGTGGCTCATGCCCTGTACGACTTCGTCGCCCTGCTCCATTTGTCCCGCAACCCGGCAGAGCCGCCGGCAGAAGAAACCTGAAGCGGGTCGAGACACCAACAGCGTTGGAGTTCACCATGAAGAGAAGAGCTAACGCTCTTGGCCGGCCATGGCAAATAAAGACAGACTTATCGACCTGCACGGAGGCGCCGTTGTCAGGGGGCATCGCGCACATTTTGGCGGCGACGACGAAATCCCCTGGCTTACCTGGGTCTTCCAGGTTCACACGAATCGGGCGGTGTACATTTCTTCTGTGGTTGG
The DNA here is from genome assembly GCA_007124535.1 of Planctomycetaceae bacterium. Lineage (GTDB taxonomy): Bacteria > Planctomycetota > Planctomycetia > Pirellulales > Pirellulaceae > SLMF01. The sequence goes on along the minus strand of SLEY01000194.1, from coordinate 589 downwards.
CCCTCATGAGCTGGGTTCAATGGGTTTGGCAGAACACAGTCGAGCTTTGCGGTATGCGTTGCGGTGTTCTTCACCTCGTGGGACCCGCAACTGGAAGCCATCCTCTGGCTGGAGACACTGCCGCGAACCACGTACAAGCCATCCAGAGCCGCTTCGGCATCTAACTTTTCCTGGTTGATCTCGAAGCTAAAGCTGTTGTCGGTGATCTTCAGCACGAAATGCTTGGCCATCTCAGAGCCTTACGGTCGATCTGATAGTCAAACCCATCTTCGCGAACGGTGACCCGACAGTATTTGCGCACGCGGTATTGTTTCAGCGCCCGCTGAACTTGGGTCTGAATGGCCTCCACGCCATGCAGGCGGCCACGACGGACCATCCGAGAAATCTGCTCCTCCCAGAACACTCGCCATCGTTCGATGGTCCGTCGATCGGCGCCGAAGTGGGCGGAGCCCGGACACCGCGAGGGGTGGCGCCGTGACGCATCGCCGCGACCAGCACGACCACTGCAGTGAGGTAGACCTTCGGGCCGAGGAAGCGCACCGACGGGGGCGTCCTCCTTTTCCGGCAACCGTCGCGGTCGCAACAGAAG
>SLEY01000022.1 GCA_007124535.1 Planctomycetaceae bacterium | reverse complement strand
GCCACCTCGCCCAACCGATTGACCAGAGCGATGTACGAGCGCAATACACGTCCCCGGCCATGCGAGGGATGGCTATGGGTGCTGTCCAGCCGCAAATCGGCCTCCGCCTGCTCCGCCCCGTGACATCCGACACAATGACGATCCAGAATCGGTTGGACATGGCGGCGAAAGTCGACGATCTCCGGGATCCCATCCAACGGCTCGATCGCACTGGCCGGCCGCCGCAACGCTTCCACCGTCAGCAATCCCGGGTTGGCCGGGCTGGTCGTACGCGGTTCGTGACAGCCGACACAACTGGTCGTCTCCCCCGGTTGGACCGTGACAAAACTCTGCATTTTTTGCACCGCCAAGTCGTTTTCGTCCAGGGCGACGAAAAAGACACTCCGTTTGGCTGGGACCTCAAATTGGGCGGAACCATCCGGCTCGACCGGCACCGTGCCCAAGATGCGGGTCAGCGTGAATGTGCCCCACAAACTGATGCCGTCAAAACCGGGGCTGTTATGAAACGGCCCCGGCAGATCCTCCAGCACCAACAGCCGGGTGACGTCACCCGCGTTCACGCCAGCCATGTTGCGACCCTTCGTGACGTCGGCCAGCACCAGCGTCCCGGTCGCCCGTGAGGGATCGGTCCGCGGCGGAATGGTCCGTTCCCGCTCCCGCACCGCCAGCGGAACCGGCTCGTGCAACATGATCTCGGGCGCGGCATCACGCAACTCGTACAGCAAACGGGTCTGACCCTGATCGTCCATCAGATGCAACTGGCGGCCGCGGGCCACCAGAAAGCGGTCGGAGGCAACCGGCCAGGGATCACGCCAGTTCCCGCCCGGATGGATCCGGCGGGCGGCCGGCACCGCGTCCGGACCCTGCTGGGGATCCACGATCGTCACATGGCCCTGATGCTCGGCGCGCCCGTGACCCGGAGAAAAAATGGCCACCACCCGGCCACTATCCGGAATCGGACGTGCCCCCAACATGGCCACCGCTCCCGGTACGTTCTGGTACGTGACCACCGAGCCTTCCTGGCTGGCCAAATGATACGGCATGCCCGTCGGATACATGTTGCCGTAAAAAGTCATCACGCCGGTGCCGTCCGGGTTCATCGTCCAAAGATGGTGATAACACAGCTGGCTCCGATGAACGTACTCCCACCGGGTGTAAAGCAATCGCCCGTCAGGAAGAACCGCCGGCGTGTTCTCCACCGCCGTGTTGCTGCTCAACGGTCGAATATTGCCCCCGTCGGCGTCGCAACGGTACAGGATGGCCACCGACGTCTTCCAGCACATGACCCAACGATTGCAGCGCGTGGAGCAGAACACAATATCGCCATCGGGCAAATACGTGGGTTCGATGTCGTCGTAGGGCCCCTCGGTCAACTGGCGCAGCCCGGTACCATCGGTCTGGATTTCGTACAAGTGGTAATGATCGGTACCTCCCCGCCGGTACGAAAACAGCACCTTCCGCCCGTCATAGTGAACCTGAGGGTCCCGCACCCCTCCCTCGGGATCTTCCAGCAGGGCGGTCTTCTCGCCGGTCCTCAAATTCAAACGCCACAGCCCGCCACCGCCCTGCGAGTAGACCTTTTGCTCCGGATCAAAGCAGTAGTAGCCGAAATTCGCGTAGTAATGCCCGTCGGGTCCAAACGCACGGGTCGCGAAAATGACTTCGTCCACCGAGTCCGGCACGACCGGCGGCGGATCGCCAAACGCCGCGCCCGTCAACAAGACCCCACCGATCATGGCCATCCCGAACCGCCGGATCCGCCAACTTCCTGCGCTTCGATACGTATCACCGACGAGATACACCACCATCCCTCCAATCTTCAGGGAACCATCCGGTTGCAATTACCTTTTCCCTGCATTGTGCTCCTTGGCGGAACGCGTGACAACCACTGGGGCCCAGTCCACCACGGCGCCGCGGGAGGCGGTTGCGATGTGGAAGGGAGGAGAAGGCGATGCGGCTACGAGGGTAATAGTTGCTATGACGGATTTGAGGTGCGTTTTTCCGCCCTCGCGGTCAAGAAGCGACCGCGGCCCTCAGCTCAGAGTAGCGGGGCATTTCAAGAATCATCGCCAACATCTACCCCGATCGGAGAAACAAACTGCGTCCAATAGGATGTGGACTTCGGGGGGGAGTCCGTGGGGTGAAAGCATTCCGGTTTGCAACCCGCGACGGCAAAGACCGCGTGGCTGCCCCTCACGGACTGCTGCTCAGGTCAACGACCGGCTCACATGGGGGACTTGGGGGATGCAATCATCCAAACTGCTCGGCGCTCCGCTCTCCTTTCTCGAGATGAGACTCCGGCCTTCCTGAATCTGCCGGGATGGCGGGGACGGCGTGCGGTTCGCGTTCCGGTGTTCGATCTGTGCCCGGCGGAACTCATACGGTGGGTGTCCCGGGCTTCGCCTGCATCGGCTTGGCCTGGCGGCCTGCATGGTTTGGCTTGATGCGCATTTTTCCTCCCTTTCCGCCCCCCCGGGCATTGGAGACTCTGGCCAGCCGAGATTTTTTCGGCGCCGACTCGACCAACATGGTTCGGTTTGCCCCCGAAAAATTCTCGTCTGTCCGATCCCCGAGTGCGATGTGGGTACCCGCCCTGTTTCGGTGAGGCGGAAAGGGAGGAAAAATCGCGTGG
>SLEY01000100.1 GCA_007124535.1 Planctomycetaceae bacterium | reverse complement strand
TTACTGATGGCGACGTGGTGATCGAAATCCGCCCTTGATCTCGGTTTGGCAGGCTGCGGCACCGCCACACATCACGGCAATTAAAGCGGCAATTAAAGGGGTCAGGAGCATAAATTGGGCAATTTATCGGCTTGCCTCTTTTTCCACGATTCTGGGAGGCCCCGTCGACGGAGCGTGGACTCCAAACCGAGGGACACCGTCGTGCTTTGCACCCGGTCGCTGTTTCCGTAGGGGCAGCCGCGTTGGCTGCAGCGACGAATAGCGCTGACTTCGGCTTCGGTTTGGGGCGGATTGACCGGGTCCAGCCAGTTTCGCGGTTCGGCGAGCGGCCAGTCGCTCAGCATGGGTGCGCGGACACCGGGAACTCGCCGCCAAAGACCGCCCCAACGCCACGCTTCCACCGTCTCCAGCTCTATCCTTCCTCCCGCCCAGAAGTCACCGTGCCGTCATTGATCCCGGTCTCCTGTCTGCGGGTGGTTGGGTTTCGATTCATTCGTTTCCCGGCAGCAGGAACGCCGCCCGTTCGCGGAAATTCCGCACGCGGTGAAAGGTCGTCAAATCGTTGTCGTGTTGGCAGCGACTCTGGCGCGAAGTGCGGGCGGCCACCAGCAAATCGTCGCCGTCGATCAGCAGCCCGCAGTAGTTGGACGACTGCCGCACCTGCGGCCAGACGACGAGGTAGCCCGCCGGCAGCCAATTCAGCGCGTCGAAGCTGCAGAACAAGGCCAGAATCCGCCGCTCCCGTCCCGGAGGCCCGCCGTAATGCGGATTCTTCCGCAGGAACTCGTTGAATTCCGGATCCTGGTCCTGCGAGCGGGTCGGCAAGGTGGCGTTCATCCAGTACAGACCGGTGACGTCGTCGTGCACGATGTGGAATTGGTTCTGCGCGCCGGGCAGGGCGTGGAACATCCGGAACCGGTAGTCGAGCTGCTGGCCGTCGTCCTCCATATCGCAGATGACCCCGATACCGACCGTGTCGCGCATGTCGATCATATAACGCCAACTGATCTGCAGGCGCCCGTTGACGTCCACGACGTTGCCCTCCAGGATGCGCGCGTTCCCCCGGCCGCGGGTCAGCGACGGTGGCAGCGGCGGCATGGGCAAGCCGTCCGAAATGCGCCAGGAGTCCGGATCGGTCAGGTCGCGGCTCAGATCACCGGCGATGACATAAGTCGTATCGCGCCGGGTGTCACAGCACCAATAAAACTGCCCATCGCGTTTCACGTACGCGCAAGCCGGATTGTAGAACGGGCCCTCGAACAGCGTGACCGGATCGCTCCAGCTCCGGCCCTCGTCGTCGCTGCGGATGATCTGCATGTTCGAATCGGAGCGGTGGACGGGACCGGTGCCCAGGAAGTACAGCGACTGGTCGTGCCGGAACAACGTGCCGGCGCAGAAGATGCTCTCGGCCGGCAGCTTGGTCCAGGTCCGGCCGTCGTCTTCGCTGCGGAAGAACAACAGCGGCCCGACGGGCTCCTTGGGCGTACCCCGGATCATCAGCGGCACCGAGCACAGCAAGGCTCCGTCGGTCGTTCGGATCAGCGACGGCGCGTCGGTCAGAATGTGGCCGTCGGCCATCGGAATCCCGGCATAGTGGTCGTAGATCACCGTATAGTCGCCATAGGTCGGCTCCCTGGGGCCTGCCGTCGCATCGGGGGCCGTCGGGTTGTCGTTCTGGTTTCCTGACGCGCGGGCGAAAGGCCCCAAGGCAGCGGCGCCCAGCGTTCCGATGCCGCCGCCCAATAACGTTCTGCGATGGATGCGATGGGTCATGTTCTTTTCCTCGTATACTGAAATCGGATGTACTTCGGGCGAAGGAACCCCGTGTTCTACTTCCCCAGCAAAACATTTCTTTCTCAGATGTCAAGAGTCGAGCCGGTCGTTGCCACCCGGACCTCCCGAATACGGCCGGTGGAGCTGTTTTGGGCAGCGCGGAACGAGCACGATCCACCGCAACTGGACCATCGTGCGGTCGGCGATTTGATCCGCCGCGCACCGCCCGGTGAACCAACCAACCTGAACTATTTCGTCGGCGAGCCGCCCGCCGATTCGGTCGTGTACGATCTTTCGCTTCGCGAGCCCTTCGAGTGGCAAGGCCCGTGGGACGCAGCCGACGGCGAGCCGGCGCGGCTTGTGACCTACCGCCATCTGCCCAACGCGGGCCGCGCGCCGGCTCCGGCGGTGTCGGGCGGGCGATTCGTCGAGGATCCCCAGCTCGGCCCCGTGTTGGAACTCGGCGGACCGCAGGACGCCATTTGGCTGGCGCGCAACCGCGACACCGTGATGGACCCGGAAGGCCATCCGGGAACGGGTTCCGGGGAACGGGTTCCGCGGGGTTCCGGGGGGTTCCGGGACGGGGTTCCGGGGACACCATACGTAACTCTTAGGCACTTGGGGGCATTTTGTTATGATCAGGCCATGGTTCGACTAACACGTGTGGTTATTCCGGGCGTGCCGCGGTCGGAGGACGGCCTGCGCCGGGCGATCGGCGAGGCCCACCGGCGTTACACAAGAGGGGTCAACTTCCGCGAAGGTTGGCGAGGTCACCTTTGGCAAGGTCGGTTCGCCTCGTTCGTCATGGACGAACCGTATCTGCTGGCGGCCGCGCGCTATATCGAACTCAATCCGGCAACTCG
>SLEY01000199.1 GCA_007124535.1 Planctomycetaceae bacterium | reverse complement strand
GTTGCCGACCTGGCGCTCATTCCCCCGCAGCTCAACACCTCGCCGTTGCCGGAGTACGATTACGACCGGTTGGATTACGGTATGACCATCGGCATCGAACGGACGCCGAAGGGGCGGCTTTGGGCCGCTTGGGTGGCGGGCGAGGACGGCCCCAAAGCGTTCATGGTGGCCGCCACCAGCGACGACGACGGCGAAACCTGGTCGAAGCCCCGGCTGGTGATCGATAGCCAGTCACCGAACCTGGCGCTGCCGCGCAGCGTGATCGTCGGCGCCCTGTGGACCGATCCACTCGGCCGGCTGTGGTTCTTCTTCGACCAGGTGATGAACCACTGGGACGGCCGCGACGGTCTGTGGGTTGCGGTCTGCGAGAACCCCGACGCCGAACAGCCCCAGTGGTCGGAACCACGCCGCATCGGGCACGGCCGCGTGCTGAACAAGCCTACGGTCTTGTCGACCGGAGAGTGGTTGTTGCCGGCCTACCTTCTGCAGCGCACGGGCCGCGGTCCGCTGTCCGAGAATCTCTTCCCGGAACTCGATCCCTACCGCGGCGTGAACGTCTTCGTCTCGACGGACCAAGGAGCCACGTGGACGCGCCGCGGGCTGCGGCCATTCCCGGATCCGTGCTGGCACGAAGCCATGATCGTGGAACGCGAGGACCAGTCGCTGTGGATGCTGGCCCGGACCCGGAAGGGGATCATGCAGAGTTTCTCCGAAGATCGTGGCGCCACGTGGTCCGAACCGACGTTCCCGGACGGCATCGTGCATCCCGTAGCCCGATTCCACATCCGCCGCCTGGCCTCGGGCCGGATCCTGATGGTCAAGCACGGCGAGACGATGGATGCTCACGAGGGCCGCAGCAAGCTGACCGCGTGGCTGTCCGAAGACGAAGGAGCCACATGGAAAGGCGGACTGATGCTGGATGAGCGCACGGGAATTTCGTATCCGGACGGGACCCAAGCACCCGACGGCACGATCTATATCTCCTACGACCGCGAGCGCTCGCGTTTGGGCGAAATCCTGATGGCCCGCATTACCGAAGACGACATCCTGGCGGGGGAACTGGTCCGTCCGAACTCGCGATTGAAAATGCTGATCAGCCGGCCGCTGAAGGGCGGGGAACTGCTGTACAACGGCATCCGTCTGCAGAAGGCATGGCCGCCCGACTACCGGTGCCCGCAATCGGCCGAACCCATGCCGGTGCCGTATCTGGATCATCCACCGGAGGTGGCGCCCATCGACGTGGGGCGGCAGCTCTTTGTGGACGATTTCCTGATCGAGGAAACCGACCTCCGCCGCACCTATCATTCGGCCGAACGGCACCAGGCGAATCCGGTGTATGAGCCGGAGAGTGATGATGAGTTGAACCGGAGAGGCGTGGTCTATCTGGGCCAGGGCGGTGTGTTTTTTGATCCGGAGGACCAGCTGTTCAAAATGTTCTACACCGCCGGGTGGCGAGGCCCGTTGGCGATGGCGGCCAGTCCCGACCTGGTGAACTGGAACCGCCCGGAGTTGTCGGAACGGGGGAATGTGCTGATCGATCGGAGCGTAGACGACAACGCCCTTTGGTTGGATCTCCGCGCGAGCCATGGCCACAAGCGGTTGAAGTACATGGAATGCCATCGCGGGGGCCATCCGCACGCCGGCGACCAATTCCTTTACACGTCGGCCGACGGACGGGATTGGTCCGAAGGCGTGTCGGCGGGCCGGCATCGCGGTGATTACTCGTCGTTGTTCTACACCCCGTTCCGCGATGTGTGGGTGTTCAGTATGAGGGCGACCGACGGCATGGGCCGCGCCACCTACTATTGCGAGAGCCCCGAGTTCTTAACGGCCGATTGGGACCGCGATGCGGTTTACTGGCAAGGCGCCGATCGGCTGGACGAACCCGAACCGGAGGGTCGTTATCATCCGGCCGCGCACGCGCACGGCGTCCAACTCTACAGCCGCCCGGCCGTGGCCTACGAGAGCCTGATGATCGGCATGCACCAAATCCATCGCGGGCCGCACAACCGGGTCTGCGAGTCGGAACGGTTCCCCAAGCTGACCGACCTGGAAGTCGGCTTCAGCCGCGACGGATTCCACTGGCACCGCCCCAGCCGGACACCGTTTTTGGCCGGGACCCGCCGCGAGGGCGATTGGGACCGTGCCTACCTGCACAGCACGACGGGCGTGTTCGTGGTGCTGGGCGAGAAGTTGGTGTTCCCGTACACCGGCTTTTCGGGAATCGGCCCGGACGGCAGCCGCGGGCTCTACCACGGCGGGAGCATCGGCCTGGCCTTCCTCCGCCGCGACGGCTTCGCCTCGATGGACGCCGGTCCCGGCGGCGGAACGCTCACCACACGCCCGGTCACGTTCCGCGGCACGCACCTGTTCGTCAACGCCAAGGCGCCCGAAGGCACGGTGCGGGCCGAGGTGCTGGACCGGGACGGGCAGCCCATCGAGCCGTTCACGCTGGCCAACAGCGTGCCGCTAACCGGCGACAGCACCTTGGCGCCGATGGTCTGGCAAGGCGGTTCCGACCTGGCCTCGCTGCGCGGCAAGCCGGTCCGATTCCGCTTCGAACTGGCCGGCGGGTCGCTCTATGCGTTCTGGGTCAGCCGGGACGAGACGGGCCGTAGCGACGGGTACCTGGGCGC
>SLEY01000645.1 GCA_007124535.1 Planctomycetaceae bacterium | reverse complement strand
TTGGACCATGCGGTCGCGACCGTTCCGGCGGCCCCCATCCTCGCGCAGCGAACGCCCCATGAAAATGTTGTTGATATTGGTAATGTCCGTCTGCGTATACTGCCGGTTGTCGATGTGGACCACGTTGTTCTGCACGATCGTCTGTTGGTTCCAGGTCCGGGGCGGCCGCCAATCTGCATGGCGGACGTACCAATCGTACCGGCTGGACCACCGGCGCCGGCTCTCGACCCACGTGCTGCCCGGCCGGTAGCGGACATAGGCGTAGATCGGATCATAGGCCCGCCGCTGCACGTAGGTGAACCGGAACCAGGGAAAGATCCCCAGGCTGACGTAGTGGCTGCTGTAGTAGTCACCGAAGTAGTAGTGGCGGTAACCGGGCCGGACCCAAAAGTGGTCCATCAGCACGGTCGACGAAATGTACACCGTGGGGGTGTAGTAAAAACCGGGTGTGGCGTAGACCGGGCGATAGAAGCGCACGGGGGCAAACAAATGACCTCGCGCGTCCAACGGGTAGTCCCAGTAGCCTTCGACATACAGGCAGCCACGTGGCGTCCAAATGTAGCGGGCGGGGATCCAGACGTGTTGGGCACGCCCCACCGTCCAGTAGCCGGGGCGCCAAACGTATCGCGTGGCTTGGTAACGCCAGGTTCCAGGGATCCAGATATGTTCGGGGGTGGGCGGGTTGCCCACGGGGCCCAGTTCCAGGCTTGCGGGCGGTTCCGGCAAATACTCCAGCTCGGCCACCTCCTCCTGGAACCAGGTACCGGGGACCCATTGCCAGCCGCCTTCGACTTCGGCCCAGTATCCCGGCAGCCACTGCATTCCCGGCGGGATGTGCCGCCAGATTCCACTGACCCACACATAGGTCTCCTGCTCGTCGTCCCAGGCCCAATAGCCAGGGATCCAATCGACGTCATCGCCCTCCGGTCGGACCTCCGGCGGCAACTCTTCCACCGGCGCGGGCGGTTCCACCGGGACCATCGGACCCGGTTGCGGGTCCGGATTGTATTGTTCGGCGAACGCTTCATGCACCGGGCCTCGCAGCAACTCCTCGTAGTCTAAATCCGAATCCGAGGCTGGTGGTGGATTCTCCGCGCCCGCTGCGGGGGGCGCCGACAAGATGGCCGCCAACAGCAGAGCGACTGCAACGAAAATCCTGGCGGACATGGCGACTCTCCTTCTCATGAGTTGACCTGTACCCTGTATGGAACGATCGGCGATTCCGCACCGCGGCCCCTCGACCTCCGTGGCCAACGTGTAGCCGGAGAATTCTAGGGGCAATTCCCGGTGATGACGATCTGCCCGAGGAAATTGCAAGTTATGTGCCAAAGTCGCTTTTCGGCATTCGGGTCCAAAAAATACGACATGGACCGCATCAACCCTCAAGTTTGCCAAATCATTTCGACGGCGCGCGCCATCGAATTGAGGCCACTCAAGCTGGTCCGTTCTCTTTGTCGTTTCAAATCCGGGGACATGCCAAGTGATGCGGCGCGACAGTTCACGGGGAGCGCCGCAGTCGGGCAAGGCTCGGTTTCCCTCCCTTTTTCGACAACCGAGGAACACGTTCTTGCCTCCGCCGGAACGGATGAACCAACAGAACAGCCTGCCAGCAACTCAGGGGGCATTTTAGTTGACGTCCAGTGCAGGTCCAGTACAATGGACGGAACCATTGGGGATTTCCTCCCGAATTCTTCGAATCCGCCGGGACGCGTCTGGGGCTCGATGTGTCGGCCCTGCGGACCAATGGCGAGCGCGCGGTGGATTCGGGGACGCGGGCCTTGTTTGCTGGAGGGGGACAGACCCATGTTCAGTTCGCGGCGCAAACGGCGCATTGCTCAAGCGAAAAAGCGTTGACTGTCTTCGGAGCATATTCCGGATTGAGGTCGTGGGCTTCTTATTGAAACACGCCGTACGCCTCTTGCAGATCCTCGGTACTCGCCCTTTCGGACAAGGCTGCGCCCCGCACGCAACCATCGCCGACGGTGGTGGCGATGGACTCCCGGTCACCGTCGCGTTTGCGGTGATGCCTATCAGCCAGCAAATGTTCCGGCAGATTCGCTCGGCGACACGTCGTCCCCACGAGTACGATTACGTCCCAGAGCGATCTCCAAATCGCCTGCCCCCTCGCCGTACTACCCCTTCCGGCAAAAGTCGTTGCAAATCCCGGCAGATCGGGGCTCAATCCAGGATCTTGTCTCGCGCCAAACAAGATACCACGGCACCCCAAATGACAAAAAGAGCACCGTGGTGAGCACCGAAAGATGCCAATTCGTGACACCCACCTGAAGTAAACACAAATACCCCGCCACGTGGGCTACCGACTGCCGGGTTGACGAACCCAACCGCGACTTCCGCTGGTAAACGCGACACGGGCGAACGGGAGGGCCACACGGGCCAAATCTGTGGCCATGGAACGGGCGGCAACGGGGGGCGACGACAGCAGGCGACGCAAGCAGAATTCGAGGGCTACCACGGTTTCTGTGAGGGTGGGTCGGTGTAGACCTTCTGTGCGGGGGCGTGCCGGCAGGGTGACTGAAGAAGAGCCACTCAGAATGACTGGTTCAGCAAAGAGACGCGACGGGCGGCATTCGCGGAGAGGAAAGCGGCGCGGGTGGAATTTGGCTGGGGGCCATTTCT
>SLEY01000605.1 GCA_007124535.1 Planctomycetaceae bacterium | reverse complement strand
TTTTTCACATTCTCCTTCGATTCCCGCACACGTTGCGGGTCGATGTCGAAGCCCCACGCCTTGACTCCGTACTTTTTTGCGGCTGCTACCACGATGCGCCCGTCGCCACATCCCAGGTCGTAGACCACATCATCCTCGCCGATGTCAGCCAATCGGAGCATGATTTCCACGACTTCGTGGGGAGTCGGGACGAAAATGACGTCCGGTGTCCGTTCGGCTTCTTCCTCCTCTCCGCGTGTGTGGGAGGAGGCCAGTATCATGGCGCCCATAAGAAGGGCCGCCAAGAGACGATTCAGAAGGTTGCTATGCATGATTGGGCTCCACAGGGGATGAGGCGGGATCGCGGCCACGGCACAGGAGACACCCCGGTCCCCCCCGTTTTTCCGAGCGGTGGAGGAAGCTGCCGAAGTCTGGTGCGCCGTGAACCGCTTGTAAACTGCGACTTTAGCGACTACTCCCGATTTTGTCCAGCAGAGGAAAGGGATTCGGTCGGGTTCGCTCACCATCTCGGGACGACGAACCGTGGCTGTTGCCCGGCATACCACTTGACCACCAAGGGGGGCAGCATTACACTCGACAACTTGGACCCGTCGTGTTCTTTTTATCGGCACGGTGCCGAATGGCACGATCGGGACGAATCACGGTAGCATTGCCGTGTTTGGCTGGGCGAAGGTCCCGGGGAGGGACCTGTGGCGAGGGGGTATCGTCATGCCCTGGCTGAACCCACCCCTCAGGGAGATTTTACGTGGCAGAATCTTTAGTCAAGCAGTTAATCGACGCGGGCGCACATTACGGACACCGGGCCAGCCGCTGGAACCCTAAAATGGCCCCCTATATTTATGCTCGCAAGAATCAGATTCACATCATCGACATCCGCGAAACGGTGCGCGGGTTGTTGCGTGCTCAGAAATACCTCTCGCAGGTGGCAACGGGTGGGAGTTTGATCCTGTTCGTCGGCACCAAGCGGCAGGCCAGCGAAGCGGTCGAGCAGGAGGGGATGCGTTGTGGGATGCCATTTGTCAGCGAGCGCTGGTTGGGCGGGTGCCTGACCAACTTTCGCACGGTGCGAAGTCGTCTGGGGCGTCTTGAAGAATTGGAACAGCTTCGTTCGAGCGAGGAGCTTTCCGCCTATTCGAAGAAGATGCAGTCCGCGTTGAACCGTGAGTATCGCAAGATGTATCGCAACTTGAACGGGATCCGCACGATGAACCGGTTGCCCGAGTGTATGGTCGTGGTGGATCCGAAGAAGGAGCGGAACGCGATTCGAGAAGCTCGCAAGTTGGGGATTACGACGGTGGCGTTAATTGACACCGACTGCGATCCGGACCACGTGGATCTGCCGATTCCGGGCAACGACGATGGCATCCGTTCGATTGAATTACTGCTGCGTTGTCTGGCGGATGCGGTGTTGCAGGGTCGGACTTCGGTGATGGCGTCGGCAGAGGGCATGGACTCGGGCGCGGCGGAAGGCGAATCGGCGGTCGAGCCGCCGGCGGAAGCGGCGGTAGGGGTTGCGGACACGGGCGGCGTGTCGGGTTGAGTTTTGGCGTCACGGCAGATTGAAGAGTGAACGAGAAGAAATCGATCAGTCAAAGGAGACATAGATGGCGGGGATTACAGCCGCTCAGGTGAAGGATTTGCGGGAGAAGACCGGGCTTCCGATGATGGATTGCAAGAAAGCCCTGACGGAGTGCGATGGGGACACGGAGGCAGCCATTCAGTGGTTGCGGGAGCGTGGGGCTCAGGTATTGAGTCGGCGTGCCGAGCGGGAGACGGCGTTCGGGCGTTTTGGTCTGTGCTGCAGCATGGATCCGCCGGTGGGGGCGATGGTCGAACTGCTGTGCGAGAGCGCCCCGGTGACGCAGAACGAGGAATTCATCCAACTGGCCCAAGATTTGGCCGAGCAACTGGCTCGGGGTCCGGGCGCCGCCGATGGTGAGTCGCTGCTGGCGCAGCCGTCGCCCAGCAAGTCGGGGAAGACGCTGGCCGAGCAGAAGGACGAGTTATTCAACCGGATTCGGGAGGTCTTCAATGTTGGCCGGTTAGTGCGAATTGACGGCCCCTGTGGGGGGTACACGCATCATGCCGCCACCGTTGCCGGGGTATTACTCGAGGTCCAGGGGGGTACGCCGGAGTTGGCCCGGGACATTTGCATGCACATTGCAGCCATGCGTCCCAGCGCGATGACGATCGAGGAGTTGGATGCGGAGGAGGTGCAACGGGAGCGGGCCATTTTGCGGGAAGCGGCATTGCAGGAAGGCAAGCCGGAGAACATCGTGGACAAGATGGTCGAGGGACGGCTGCGGAATTACTATGCCGAGCGTGTCTTGCTGGAGCAGCCTTACGTCAAGGGCGAGGGCAAGCAGACGGTCGGCGAATTTGCGGCGGAGCACGGGATGAAGCTCCAGCGTTTTGTCCATTGGGAACTTGGCAAGAAATAACCGCGTGCCTTACAGGAAGTGCAGGTCATGACCGAAACGACCGCCTCGCAACCGCCCTTCTACCGCCGTGCCATATTGAAACTATCTGGCGAGAGCTTCACCCGTGCCGGAGAGCGGGGGCTCAGCATGTCCGAGGTGGTCGAAATCGCTCGGCAAATCCGGCAGGCGTCCGAATTGGGCAGCCAGCTGGCGATTGT
>SLEY01000477.1 GCA_007124535.1 Planctomycetaceae bacterium | reverse complement strand
TGGTACATTTTTCCATTTCAACACCAAGGGAGACAAAGTCCATGGCTCGAACCACACGTCGTCAGTTCCTCCAAGTTACCGCGGCGGCGGGCGTCGGCTACTGGGTAGCCGGCGGCGTCAGCCCTCGCCGCAGCTTGGCGGCCAACGAAACCATCAACTTCGCCTGTGTCGGTGTGGGCGGACGAGGAGGCGCGAATTCCGGAAACGCCGCTCGAGAAGGGAACATCGTCGCCATCTGCGATACCGATCAAGGGACGCTGGCGAGCGCGTCGGAGCGGCGGGGTTTCGAGAATGCGAAACAGTTCACCGACTATCGCAAAATGCTGGACGAATTCAAGGATTTTGATGCGATCGTTGTCAGCACGCCCGATCACACCCACGCCGCTCCGTGCTTGCAGGCGATGGAGATGGGCAAGCACTGCTATGCGGAGAAGCCCATTTCGCACACGATCAAAGAAGCCCGGTTGTTTGGCGAAGTGGCTCGCGAGGCGGGTGTCGCCACCCAGATGGGCAACCAAGGCACAGCCAACTCGGGTTTGCGTCAAGCGGCGGCGTTTGTTCAGGCCGGCGGTTTGGGCGACATCAAGGAGGTGCATGTCTGGACCAACCGTCCGGTATGGCCCCAGGGTTTGGATCGTCCCGAGCACTCGGACCCCGTGCCCGACACGCTGGATTGGGATGGGTGGCTGGGCCCCGCGCCCGAGCGGCCGTATGTCAGCGGCGTGTACCATCCGTTCCGCTGGCGCGGCTGGTGGGATTTCGGTACCGGCGCGCTGGGCGATATGGCTTGCCATACCCTGAATATGCCGTATGCTGCCTGCGATCTGATGAACCCCACCTCGGTGGTCGCGGTGACGAGCGGGCACAACAAGGAAACCTTTCCCGCCTGGTCCGTCATCACGTATCAGTTCCCGGCGACCGACAAGCGTTCGGCCGTACCGATGGTCTGGTACGACGGCGGGCAATTGCCGCCGGAGCGTCTGATCGAGGGCTCGCGGCACAGCATGAACCGTAGCGGCGCGATCATTGTGGGGGAGAAGGGCACGATCTACGCGCCCGGCGATTACGCGCAGAACGTCGAGTTGATTGGCACAGAGACGTTCCCCGACGCGGAATTCGAGCGTTCGCCGGGTCACTTTGCCGAGTGGATCCGTGCGATTCGCGAGGGCCAGCCCGCCATGTCCAACTTCCCGGAATACGCCGGTCCGCTGACCGAAGTCGTCCTGCTGGGCAATCTGGCCGTCTGGGCAGCGCCCGAGGCCGAAACCGAAGGCAAGAAGATCGAATGGGACGCCGAGGACCTGGTCGCGACCAACGCGCCGGAAGTCATGCACATTGTGGACAAGGACTACCGCGAAGGTTGGGGCCTGGACGACTAGCCCTTCCCGGAGTGCAAAATGCCGGACGCCGCGATGGCTGGCCGCCGTCGCGGCGTCCTCCGCTGGTTCCGCGGTTCGAGCCGATTTCGGTGCGAGCGAATCAGGTTCGGTGCGAGCGACTCAGGGAGCGAAACCGCACGCGCCGCCCCCGCACTGCGAAAAACCGCAACCGGCTTCCTCCGGTCCGTTACAGACCGGCAACGTGCTGCCCCCTGCCGAGTGGGCAACGACGGTGCTCAGCAGCTTCTGTAAACGCTGGCTCCCACAGTGGGGACATTCGGGCGATTCGCCGGTTCGCATCAGCAACTCGAAATCCTGATGGCATTCCTGGCAGGCGTACTCGTATAGCGGCATCCTCGATTCACTCCTGGGTTCAATGATTGAAAACCGGGTTTTTCGCTATTCTATCGCCGGCGGCGGGATTTCCCAGAGCCCGCCGCCATGACAAAACGCTTTCCGGAGATTTCCATGTCCCGACAAACATCGGTTAAACACCCAGGTTCCGAACAAGCACTCGCCCGACACCAGGTGCAGCAAGTCGATCGCCAAGCGGTCGCCCAATACGGCTTCGACGGTCGAGTTTTGATGGAAAACGCCGGTCGCGGCTGCGTCGCACTATTGGGGAGGCTGGGCATTCGCGGACGAGTGGTGGTGTGCTGTGGCGCAGGCAATAATGGGGGAGATGGCTTCGTCATCGCCCGCCATCTGGCCATTCGCGCAATCCCGACTCGGGTACTGCTCTGCTGCGATCCCCAACGCTTGCGCGGCGACGCCGAATCCAACTACCAAATCCTCACCCGCTGCGGGGTGGAAATCCAGCACGTCGACCAATGGCGAGACGATCAGTGGTCCCATGCGATTCGCGATGCGGGGTGGTTGGTGGATGCCCTTCTCGGCACCGGTTCTCAGGGCGAGCCGCGCCCCCCGTTCGACCAGGCGATCCGTTGTTTGAACGAGTCGCCAGCCCGCCGCTTGGCGGTAGACGTTCCCAGCGGTTTGGATTGTGATCGAGGCCAACCGGCTTCGCTCACCTTTCGCGCGGATCACACATGCACGTTCGTGGCGTCCAAGATCGGTTTTTCGTCGGCCGCAGCCCAGCCGTTTCTGGGTGAGGTTCATGTCGCGGATATCGGAGTCCCCTGGAAGATTGTCCAGGAGATTTTGGATTCGTTGGCCGATCCGCGAGAGTAGCCGACGTGCGGGCCCGGCCGCCCGCCGCAAATCACAATTGCCGAACCCAATCCACGTAATCTGGAACGG
>SLEY01000650.1 GCA_007124535.1 Planctomycetaceae bacterium | reverse complement strand
CTTGGGCGCCTATGCGGTGGCGGTGGCTCCGGACGGAAACCGTCTGGCCGCGGGCTGCAAAGATGGCGTGGTGCGCGAGTTTTCGGCGGAAGACGGCCGCTTGCTGCGGGAACGGACCGGCCATCGCGGCTATGTGCGGTCCGTGGCGTATACGCCGGACGGCCGGCATTTGATCAGCAGTGCCGGCGACGGCCGCATCCGGGTCTGGGAGGCGGAGAACGATCACGCGTCAACGATTCTGAAGGAGCATCGGGGCGGGGTGCTGGATGTGGCCGTATCCGCCGATGGGCAGCGGCTGTTGAGCGGCGGCCGGGACGGCACGGTCCGCTTGTGGGACCTGCCGGCGGCTCGGCTGGTGCGAACCTTTACCGGGCATCGCGGTTGGGTCGAAGCCGTGCGCTTCGCCGCCGGCGGCGACCGGGCGTTTTCCGCGGGCCGCGACGGCCGGATCCTGGAGTGGGATCTGGAGCGTGGCGAGATCCGCTCGGAAAGAGTGCATGGCGGCTGGGTCCGGGCCCTGGCGATCTCGCCCGACGGCACGACCCTCTGTGCCGGGGGCGAGGACAATCGGATCAGTTGCTGGAATTTGGAGACGGGCCAACGTGACGGCGTGCTGCGGGGGCACGCGTCCCACGTATTGGATCTGGCTTTCACGCCCGACGGCCGGCAGATCGTGTCGGCCAGCGACGACACCACGTTGCTGGTCTGGGAAGTTCCTGGCCGGGAGCGATGAGCGGCGCCGGGCGGGGAGTTCGCCCGGGCTCCCGAAAATTGGGGCGGGTAACCGAAAGGACATGCGAGACGGAGGAGCAAGGCAATGCGAACTGACGCGAATTGGCGGGTTATCCCGCAGGTGATCTGTCTGGCAATAGCAATGGCGGGTTCGACCCTGGCGGCGGAGGACGCGCGGCCCAGCTTGGCACGCTGGTCATTCGAGGAGATCGAAGCCGGTGTCACTGCGGACGATTCCGGCCGTCTGCCCGGCCGGCTTTACGGCCAGCCGATTTCGGAGGAGGGGCCGCACGGACGCTGGCTGCAGTTCGACGGTGTCCGCGATTTTGTCCGCGTGCCCGACTCGCCCGCACTGGACTTTTCGGGCGCCACCTTCAGCATCCTCAGCCGCGTCCGGGTGGACGCCCTGCACGCGGGTCATCAGATGATCGCGGCCAAGAACGTCTATGCGGCCGATCAGCGGGAGTGGGGTTTGAAGGTGGACGACGACAATCGCTTCCGCTTCTACTTCCGTCAGGATGGCTGGCAGACGCTGGGTTCCCAGACCGTCCCGCGCGCCGGACACTGGCACCACGTGGCGGTCACCGTCGATCGAGGACAAGCCCGGCTGTACGTCGACGGCCGCTTGGAGGGCGAGGCCCTGCTGGGGACGGGTCTGGCCCGCACCCCCGCTCCGCTCACGATCGGCGGCGTCGATAATGACGGTCGCTTGATGCAGATGTTTTACGGGGCCATCGATTACTTGGCGCTCGCCCGCCGCGCGCTCTCGGCAGAAGAAGTCCGAACGTTGGCAGCGGAACCGCAGCCGGAACCCGCGCCGCCTCGGTCGCTTCTGCCGGCCGATTGGGATCCGCGGCAGGCTGCGGACCAAGTTCTGGAGCGGCTGATTTGCGTGACCGCGCCGAACGTCCGGGGTGCTCACGACGCGGAAATGCTGCTGCAGGACGACCACGCCTACATCGTCTCCACCGTAAATGATGAGCGGCCGGGTCACAGCGCCCGGGACAGCGAGTATGTGGCCCTGTCCATCGTCCATCTGGAGACGGGCGAGGTCGAAGTCGCGTCGCTGCCGATCGCCCGTTCGGAACAGCAGTTCGCCAACGAAACGCTGCCGATCGGCCAATGCTGGGTGCCGCGGATCATCCGGTTGAACGAGCGGACGTTGCGGGTGTTCTTCATCAGCCAGAAACGGGGCGTGCACTGCCAGGTCTGGTACCGGGACTTCGATCTGCGCGAACGGGCTTTCCATGACCGGATCGAACGGGCCCGACTCCGGACTTCGGCCGGGACGTTCCCGATGCAGCCCGCCCATTTTCACGCCGATGCGGTGGCCCATGGCTTTGAAAGACCGCTGGCGGACCACGGGCTGTACGTCTTTGATTCGTTCAAAACCTACGAGGGCGTGACCTATGTGGCGATCAACAGTTTTCCCGGTCGCCAGAATGCCCTGGCCACTTTGAACGAAGCGCGGGACACATTCCGCATCCTCGGGCACATCAACGAACCGCAGGAACTGGCGCTCAGCGAAGCGTCTGTCGAGCGGCTTCCTGACGGCGCCTGGGGCGCCATCCTCCGGTCCGAGGGCGGGAGCCGGAACTATGCGTTCAGCCAAAGTGCGGATGGGCGGCAGTGGGCGCCTGCCGAGTCGCGGGGTTTCGTGAGGAACGGGACGAATGCGAAACCCACGTTCAATCGTTTCGGCGACGTGTACTATCTGGGCTGGCAGGACGCGGCACGCATCGACGGCGTGCGCCGCAGTGTCTTCAACGTGGACATTTCCCGCGATACCCGCGTCTGGGAGCGCAAGTATCGTTTCGAGACCACGGACGCCTTCGAGTACCCCACATTCCGAGAGCATCGCGGCGCCATCTGGCTGACCATCTCCGGCCGCAACCAGCGCACGATCCT
>SLEY01000304.1 GCA_007124535.1 Planctomycetaceae bacterium | reverse complement strand
CAAAAGATGGCCCATCTCAAGCGCCGCGCGGAGAAGGCCAGTGTCTCGGAAAAAGCGCAGCTGGCGGAGAAAATACGCCGCCTGACCCCCGGCGCCCCGGAGATCATCGAACGACTCGGCTTGGTCGAACGCTGATCGGGCGGCCCGAACTCCGGCCGGTTCGGAACCGTCGATTCAGGCTTCCGCTTCGGTTTCCTCGTCTTCCGGGGTATCAGGCTCTGTTTCGGAATCGCCATTTTGAGTGGCATTCGATTCCTCCTGCGGCGATTCTTCGTCCGGTTCGGCGGTTTCGCCCGTTTCCTCCCCTTCGTCTAAATCAATCGGGGGGAGACGGCGAGTGACCGAGGCGGTTCCGAAACGGTACTGGGTCAGCGGCAAGAGTTCGGGGACCTCCGTCAGCCGGTCGACCTCTTCCAACAGCTGTTGGTGACGCTGCTGGACCAATCGCCGTTGCCGCTGGAAATCGGCCTCTTCGTAATACGAAACCACGTGCGGGCGATCGCCCTCCGCTGGGTCGTCATCGAGCAAGGGCAAGCGGAGGCGGTTGCCGGCAAAGCGTGGTCCGTCGTAGATCGCGCCTTCCTGGAAAGGCCCGGCCCCGAAGAGCCAGGTGTCGCGAGCATCGCTACCGGAAATGGAAATGCCCGACTGCCAGACCGCGACCCGGGTCTCGCGATCGTAGGCAAAGACGCCGATTTTCGCCGCCGCCTTGCTCCCATCCCGCTTGGCCACCGCAATCTCGGGCATCACGGGCAATTGGGGGGCCGAGGGGACCAGCGACGAAACGGTACTCAACCCCGCATTCGCAGGGATTCCATACGTGACTTCGTGACTGTCCAGACCCAATGTGCCCACGCGCGGCTCCACCACAATCTGGGCATCGTCGGTCTTATCCTCCAACAAGACGCCGGCCGCCAGCATCTGTTGGCGCATCGAGCTGATCACATAGTTGGCATTGACGAAGCCCACTCCGTCGACGGCGGTCAGGTACCGCGTGTCCACCGCCACCCGCTGCCCCGCCAACGGGCTGAAGTCGATCTCGGAGATCGCACGATCCACCGCGTCGGACAGCAGCAATTGCTCGGTCGCTTTCCGCGCCCGCGTCGTACCGCAACCGCTCAACGCGACGGCGATCAGCAGGATCGCCAAGCCAAGAGGTTTCGAACTGCCACTTCTACTCATCAGGGCTCTACTAGAACTGCCGGAAAGGGCCAGGGGAATGGTACGAGACTCGCAGGCAGAGTATAGCGAAACTCTGCCGAAAGCCAATGGAGATTTATAACCCCAATGAGGTAATCTGGTTTAAACGAAACGTTTTGGTTCCCGTCTCAGGGTGGGGTGATCGGAGGTCTGATCGGCGGGGATTCGTGCGGGGTGCGGGGTGCGTGACCTCTGCCGCCTGATCTCTGACCAGTCGGGCGAGTAGGACTAGTCGGACCCGTCGGAGCAGGAACTGGGAACTTGTCAAGGGGCAACCGGTCTTGTACCCTACGAGTGATGCGCTGGTCATTGTCATTTTCGGAGCTTGGAAAGTGGGGGGAGCCGCATGAGCGCAACAATCACTCTCAACCTGCCTGACTCCGTCCTGCAACGCGCGGAACTCTGGGCGGCGCATACGGAACAGCCTGTTTCAGATTTTCTCAGCGAAACGATCCAGTTGTCGCTGGGCCCGCTAGGGCAGGCCCCGCCTCCTGCCTCGGAATGGTCGGACGAAGAGGTCTTGACTGCTGTCGAGTTGCAATTGTCTCCAGAGGACGATCGGCGGCTAAGCGATCTGCTTGGCCGCCAACGAGAAGGATGCCTTTCGGAACGCGATGCCGATGAACTCCGGCGACTTATGCTCGAGTGCTCGAGTACCAAGAAGGCATGTTGCGTAAGACGATCGCCCTGCGCGAGGCGGTACGCCGCGGTTTACGGAACCCACCCGAATTATGAGCGGGTATGTCGCCGAAGAAGTTCGGCAACAAGAGATAAAGTACAAAATACGGTTTACATCCAGATCTGGCAAGCCATAATGGAGTCGCTAAAAATCCCGAAACGACTTGGGGAGGCAGTCAGATGGGCGAGCGAACGCGACGGATGGCAGGCAGTGGGATCGTGGTGTGGATGCTGGTAAGCGGGCTGTGGATCAGCGGGTCCGCCGGCACGGTCGCCGCCGAAGGGCCGATCGAGCCGCTGGAACTGGAGCGGCCGCTGATCGCCTACTGGACGTTCGACGAGCGGGAAGGTGCGGCGGTCCACGATTCCAGCGGGAACGGGTACCATGCCGCTCCGCGGGATGGGTTCTCCGGCCGGTTAACTCGAACGGGCGGTGTCTACGGCGGGGCCATGCGCTTCGCCGGCCGCCACATGCTGGCCGTCCAGGGCGAAGGCCGGCCCGACTTCTCGGATCTCGAACAAATCAGCTTGTCCGCTTGGGTCCAGGTCGATGCGTTCGAACGGTATGACGAGATCTTTCGCAAGGAGGACGGCAGCGACCGGGTGCTGTTTTCGTTCCAGGAGCACATGACGTGTCTGACGTTGGGGCTGAACATCAACGGGTACATCGAGCTGCGTGCCCCGATCGATCCACGGGCGGTGGTGGGTACCGGATGGCATCACTGCGCGGCCACCTATGATGGCCGGACGATGCGGGTGTATTT
>SLEY01000437.1 GCA_007124535.1 Planctomycetaceae bacterium | reverse complement strand
CTTTAGCGTGCAAACCGGTTGGAGTTCACGCTTTAGCGTGCAAACCGGTTGGAGTTCACGCTTTAGCGTGCAAACCGGTTGGAGTTCACGCTTTAGCGTGCCGGATTCCGCTTGGTTTGCACGCTAAAGCGTGAACTCCAACGGCAATCGGCGGAATTTTTGGGGAGGTCGGTCGACGTCGGCGGGCTGCCCGAGAAAACGCAGTAATTGAATCGCTTTGTTAAGAAGGATGGAACGTATGATGGTTGGACAAACAGGCCGCTGGGGACTTGCATTCGGGTCGGCACTCGCTTTCGCCCTGCTGATAATCACCTTGGCAGGTTGCGCCCAGGTGGACCCGGTGGGTACGGTCGAAGGCACGGTGCTGCTGGATGGTGAACCGTACTCGGATGCGTCCGTGGTCTTCCTCAGTCTCGACACGGGACAGGGCTCGTCGGCCAATCTCGGACCGGGCGGCCGCTTTGAGCTGCCTGATCCGCTGCCGGTGGGAACCTACACCGTGTTCATGGCTCCGCGGGCGGAGGATGCCGATGCCCATGAACCCCAGCCCGTGACGATGGACGAATCGATTCCGGACAAGTATTGGAACGAGGCTTCCAGCGATATCGAGATCACGGTCGAGGAGGGCGCGAACGACGTGCGGGTCGAACTGGAGACTTGATCAGGCGGCACGCAACCCGGGCGTGCGATGCGCCGCCTGGATCCAGCGGGTCAATCGCAGCATTTCGTAAGGATTGCCCGCTTGCATCAGGACTTGCCCCAGGCTGGTTTCGGCGAAAGCTTCTACCCGCCGGCGCAATTGGCGGGCGTCCAGGCGAGCCAATTGCTCGGGGCTCTCGATCCCGCAGGCCACCAGGATGCGGGCGTCATAGGGGCGCAGGCGGGCGATCCGGCAGACCAGCAGGGCTTCGCGCTGCCATCGCCGGATCATGCGGGCGGTGATGCCGGCATGCCGCAAGCGGTTGGCCGTCTCGGAGGCGGACAACCGCAGCAGGTCGCCGACCGTGCCCACGCCGATTTCCCGAAATCGCTCGGCCGTGGCGGCATCGATCGAGGGGGCTTCGTGGATCGGGGCCCGCTCGGTCAAAAAGTAGTCCTTGCCTTCCCCTTCCGCCAGCCCGGCGCTCTCCGGCTCCTGTCTCGTCGACGGCCGGCGCACCCGGTCGGTCCGTTCTCCCGGGAACTCCTCGGCGCTGAATGCCGGCGCCTCGTCGAATCCGCCACCGGCCGTCTCCTGGGCGATCGCGTTCAGTTGCTGATTGATTTCCCCGCGATCGAGCGCGCTCCAGCGACCATTGCTGTGACATGGCGGCACTTGCTGCCGGGAGGACGGCAGGCGGTGGACGGCGATCTGGCGGCTGCGGAAGAAATCGACCGCCGCGGGCGAGCCCAGCACCAGCAGGATTTGATGGCCGGGCCGGGCGAAATCGCGCAGTACGTTGGCGATCGCCGACCAACGCGCCGGGTGCTGACGTAAAAAAACCTCCTGCAGGATCAGCGGCAGTCGGATGCCCCGATGAGCCAGCGCGGCCACCACGGCCAAAGTCAATCCCAGACGCAGCTGATCCTGCTGGCCGCCATCCAACTGGTTCCAACCCAGCCGGTTGCCGCGTTGGGTTACCACATGCACGGTTCGTTCCGGCGTGATGACGATGCGTTCCAGATGCTGGCCACTGAAGATGCGCAGGAAGGTAGCGGCCTGTCTTAGAACGTCCGTCTCGGCAGTCGCCGCTTCCAAGCTCCGGATCTCGGACTCCAGCTTCTCGACCTCCGCGGCGATCTCCTGCCGTTGCCGGCTGTCGCCGATCTGCTGCTCCAAATGCTCCAGTTCTTCTTTCTTGATGTCGAAACGCGGCCGGTGGGGGTTCGTTTCGCCCGCCGGTTCCACGGATTCCAACTCCAGGCCCACCTGCTGGAGTTCGTCTTCCAGCCGTTCGATCTCCGTCTGAACTTCGCTTCGCCGCTGATCAAGCCGTTTCAGTTCCGCATCCATCACCGCCAACATTTCCTCGCCCAACTCGATCGGCTGGTCCCCGCCGGCGTGTTGTTCTGCCGAAGAAGGCGTCTCGCTTGAAGACCCGGCAAGCCCGTCGCTTGGCAGCCCCCAGCGGCGTTGCCGGTTGGCCACGTCGTCCAGCAACTCTCGCCGCTCGCGGGCCAGATCGTGGATCGCCGCCCGGAGTTCCCGGACACAGCGTTTCAGTTGCCCGCCCTGCTGCCAGCGGTCCGTCTGGCGAACGGCCACCCGCCAGAGGGTCAACTGTTCTTGCAGCTGCGCCACCTGCTCCAGCATGCTCTGCTTCGCAGCCGCCGACGATTCGGGAAAGACGCCTTGCTGGCCGGCGTCGTGATCCGGCGTTCCCGGCCACTGCCCGACGCTGGCCTGCAGCTGCTCGACACCCTGCTCGATCCGGTGCAGGCAATCGCCCGGATCGCAACTGGCCTCGTCATTCCCCGTTTCCCCTTCGGTTTCCGCTCGCAACCGGGCACGGCGCGTTTCCAGATCGCACAGGACCAGCCGCCAACGCTGCAGTTGTTGCTCGATCTCCACAACCTGGCGACGCCGGTCGATGATCACTTGCTGGTGTTCGAAACGGGCCTGGGCAACCTGCTGCTCCTGCTGTTGGCGTTCTGCCTGGCGGCGT
>SLEY01000126.1 GCA_007124535.1 Planctomycetaceae bacterium | reverse complement strand
GGAGGGGAGGTGAAATCATGCGACTCTTCACCCTCCCGCTTGCGGGAGGGTCGGACGCGGTAGCGGCCGGGGAGGGTATTTACCAACAATAGCCCGCTTAAAGGGGTAAAAACGCTGATTCACCGAAAATAACTTCGGTCAATACGCGTTCAAGGGGGACGGTCACAAATGAAGGTTTTACCCCTTTAAGCGGACCATTGTTTTTTTAGGGCCTTTACGACTCTAACAGGGAGCACGTTGAATCAGCGCCGGCGGGCCGAATCAATAGTCATGGCCCCGGAGACTGTGCAGCACCGAATCCTGCCAGGTCTGCAATTGGGCTTCCAGGGTTTCGGCGACTTCCCGACGGTCTTCGAGCAGATTCGTGGTTTCCTCCGGGTCCTCACGCATGTCGAACAACTCGCGTTCCACCCGGTCGGCGCCGCGGTTGTGGAGGACCAGTTTGTAACGATTGTCCAGCACGGCTCGCGCACCCCGGTAGTCCGCCTCCTCGATCTCCGGATGATGGAAGTTGCGGAAATTGCGCGTCGCCCGTCCCCCCATCAGTTTGACCAGGGGCGTGGTGCCCTGCTGCAACTCGGGATCGATCCACGGTTCCAGGTCCCGCGATCCCAATCGCCCGGTCGGATAGCTCCAGAAGAAGATGGGTTCGGAACGTTCGCTGTGGCCGGCTTCCAGCAGGGGCAGCAGATTCTGCCCGTCGATCGGTCGATCGGGCAAGGGTTGTCCGATGAGCGCGGCCAGGGTGGGGAAGATATCCGAGGTGGAGGCGTTCAACGGGCTGATCTGAGGTTCGCGGATACGGGCGGGCCATTCGACGACCGCGGGGACGCGAATGCCTCCCTCGTAATTCTGGCCTTTCCATCCGCGGAGGGGTGAGGCGAGGACGGCATCGCGTGAGGTGCCGTTATCGCTGCAGAAGAACAACACCGTATTCTCCCGCAGCCCCTGTTCGGCCAGTTCCTCCCGCAGTCGGCCGATCGCCCGGTCCATGGCCGTGATCTCGGCATAGCGCTCGCGCAGCACGTCGCCCAAGGGCCTCTGGACCTGCAATCCGGTTTCGTTCGAGGTCAGCCGGACCATGCGATCCGGATACTTTCCTGGCAGTTCGTCATACAGGGCCAGATCTTCCGGCACCCCGCTGTACGGTTCGTGGGGCGAACCGAACCAGACCAGCGCGAAGAAAGGCCGTCCGGCGGCTCGCGCCCGCTGGATGAACGCCAAGGTCTCGGTGATCAGCACTTCGGAACCTTCGCCTTCGTAGATTTCGGGCGGCCCGCCGTCGCGTGACAGCGGCGGATCCATTTCGAAGAAATTGTCGTGCGAAACCCATTCGTGGAATCCCATCGCCCCGGGATTGGTTGGCGAATCCGCTTTGACCGGCCCCACATGCCATTTGCCGAAATGCCCGCAGTAATAGCCGGCTTCGGACATCATGTGGCCCAGGGTGATTTCTTCGGGGCGGATCGACCAGTTGGGCGAGAACGTGCCGTAGCGGTTCGGATGCCGTCCGGTCAGGAAACTGCCGCGGGTCGGCGAACAGGTGGGGTGTGCCGAGTAGAAGCGATCCAGTCGCAGTCCGCCGGCCGCCATCTCGTCCAAGACGGGGGTCAGGACATACGGGTGCCCGTAGTAACCCGTCTCCTCCCAACCCTGATCGTCACTCATCATCAGGATGATGTTCGGCATCTCCGTCTCCGCAGCCGGTGCGCGGGCCGGGACGGACAAGGAGTAAAAAAGGGCCAGCACCAGGATCGCCCGTCCGATACGTCGCAGCAATGTGGCAGAAAACATGGGCACTTCTCGAGGTTGGAGGAAAAAAATCCCCTGTTGCCAAAGACACGGGGCTCGGGGGCAGGACGCGCTCGATGATACCACAGCCAGCGACGGCGGTCCAACAACCCCTCCCGGCCCGGCGGGCCAGTCACGCTACGAACGAGCAAAGGAAACTCTGCGGGTGGTCCCCGCAGGTTGTTCCCCCGGAAGCCCAGGGTTATTCTGAGAGCAGGGGGGATCCTTCGTGGCCCCTGGAAAACACCGGTTTCGAGTCTCTGACCTTCTGATTTGGGGAGCAAAGCAATGGCGGGCAAATTGACACGGCGTCAAGTTCTACTGCGGGCGACAACGGCGGGTGGGGCTGCCCTGGCGGCCCCTTACGTGATCCCTTCGGGCGTCTTGGCCTGGTCGGGAAGGATCGGGGCCAACGAGCGAATCGTGCTGGGCGGCATTGGCGTACGGCGGATGGGAGGCGCCCTGCTCCGCCGCGGATTCGCCCGCTGTCCCCAAGTGCGGATCGCAGCCGTGGCGGACGTCGACCTGCGAGTCGCCGAAGCCATCGCCACCCCGCGAGCCGAGGATGAACGGCTGGTGTCGGATCGCTGGACGCCGCCGCACGAACCTGCCGACCTCCGCGAAGTCGAGCGGTACCAGGACTATCGCCGGATCCTGGACCGCGAGGACATCGACGCCGTGGTGATCGCCACCCCCGAACACTGGCACGCCCTGCCCTGCATCCAGGCGGCCCAAGCCGGCATGGACATCTACTGCGAAAAACCGCTGGGCCGCACCATTCATGAGGGCCAGAAGATCGTCCAGGCCGTCCGCAAGTACGAGCGGGTTTTCCAAACCGGCACACAACGGCGGTCAGCCGACGAGTGGTACACCGCGTGCAGCTTGATCCGCAATGGCCGGCTGGGCAAAGTGCTTCGCGTGATCGATCGGAACTACCGTTCCCCCGTGGAACCCCAGCTGCCCAGCTCGCAGGACATCCCCGCTCAGATGGACTGGGACATGTGGTGCGGCCCGTCCCCGCGATACCCCTTCAACACATCGATTCAAGGCAATGGAATGTCCCCCGGATTGACCTATCGCAGTTATCGCGACTTTGCCGGCGCCAACTTCACCTGCACGGGCTCGCATTTCCTGGACATGGTCCAGTGGGCGTTGGGGATGGACGATAGCGGGCCGATCGAAGTCTGGACGGAAGGCGAACCCTTCGATTCGCGGACCGGCCGCGGCCCTCGCGTGTTCATGCTCTATCCGGGCGATATCCGGTTGGAGTGCACCGCGGGTTCCAGTCCGCCCCGCTTTGTGGGCGAGAACGGCACGTTGACCGTCCGCGGTACGGACGTGGTCTCCGATCCGCCGGAACTGGCGGCAGAGCCACTGGTGGACCCGCAAGTGGAACTGTACCGCAGCACCAACCATTACTTGGACTGGCTGGAGTGCATTCCGGATCGGCGGCGGCCGGTGGCGGACGTCGAAATGGGGCATCGTTCGGTGACGGTGGCCCATCTGGGGAATATCGCCCGCTGGGTCAGCGAACAGACGGGCGAGACGGGCCAGCGGCTGCAGTGGGACCCCCGGGCCGAACGTTTCGCCAACAGCGACTTGGCCAATTCGTTCCTGGAGCAACCCAGTCGGGAGCCCTATCAGTTGCCGGAAGAGGTGTAGTCCGCGGCGTGGAAACGGAGAAGTATGGACGAAACGGCCCACCATCGATCGGGTTCTCCCCGATTTTGTTGCGTGGGCCGGTTGGGTGATTCACTGGAAATTCGGCAAGTTGCGTGTCGGGGCCGGGCCAAGCGGGCCCTTGCATAAAATGGGTAACGCTCAATTTAGGTACTTGTAGAAGGGGCAGATTTCCTTTACAATTAGGGTTCTAGTCAAAGTGGCGGATAGCGCCTCCGGGTCGAACGTTTCTCGTGGTGTTTGGTTCTCTTTTTCTTGGAGTTGGACATGTCAAGTTCAGATTTCTTTTTATCGAAGCGTCGGCATTGGCCTGTCCGGGACCGGCGCGGACAGGTTTCCTCGGTTCCCGGCGGGTTTACGTTAGTTGAACTCCTGGTGGTCATTGCCATTATTGGAATTCTGGTGGCTTTGCTGCTGCCGGCGATCCAAGCGGCGCGCGAAGCGGCACGCCGGACTCGTTGCCAGAACAATCTGCGCCAGATCGGCGTCGGGTTGCACAATTACCACGACACACACGGGGTATTCCCCCCGGGATATGTTGCGGGCCACCCCGCGGACAGCGGTTCGTCGTGGTGTCGCAATCGAGGGCCGGGCAGCCCCTCGGACAGCAACGGGCAGTTTGCTCCCTGGACGGTGCTGGTTCTACCATTTCTGGAGGAGGAGGCCCTCTACCACGAATTCGACTTCAATGTCCGGTTCGTGGCCAATAATATCCAGATGATGGCCCCCAACCGCGACGTGGTGGTTCCATTGAGCGTTTATCAGTGCCCTTCAGACGCCGATCTGTCGATGAACCCGCTTTATCCGAGTTACTTGGGGGTCCAGGGTGGGGGAACCTCGCCGGATTGCCAGAACACGGGTTGTACGCCTTCCAACCCCCGCGCTTTCTATGTCAGTGGCCTGTTGTTTGCCGGGTCGCGGATGGGCTTGCGAGACGCGTTGGACGGTACCAGCAACGTGTTTCTGGTCGCCGAATCTCGCTACGCGGGGGCCGCTTGGGGCGCCAGTGGTAAACAGGACTCGTGTGCCTATACGCGGATTCTGGCAGGCGCCCAGGACCAGATCAACCTGTATCAAGGTCGAGGTGTTCACAGTACGCGCGGTTTCAGCAGTTACCATCCCGGTGGATGCCATGTGCTGATGGCAGACGGCTCGATCCATTTTCTGCCGGAAACCATCGATTTGACCACCTATCAACAACTGGCACAGCGACGTTCCGGATTGCCCTTGGGAGGTTTTCGGCCTTAGCACGGTTGGCGTGCTTTGCAGCGCATGGGCGGTTGTTATTTTCTCGGAATTCTTCCAGGGAGATCGATTTGTGAATGTATTTGTCAGCCACGAGCGGATCGGCTGGTCCGCAATTGTGTTGTTGCTGGTGACGGGTCTGGCCGCCGGTTGTGGTGGCCCGCATGCGGGCGGGCCGGTCCGTTATGCGGTTTCGGGGCGAGTGACCTATGAGGGCGAACCCGTACCAATGGGATTTATCGAGTTTTTGCCGGACACATCGCAGGACAATTCAGGCCCCGGCGGTGGGGCGCCGATCCGAAACGGCGCGTACGAAGCCGACGCCTCGCGAGGGGTGGTGGGCGGTCCCTACATCGTGCGCATTCGGGGAACCGATGGCGTACCCACCACCGAAGAAGGTGAGGAATTGTCTGAAGGTCAGGAGTTGTTCCCCCTGTTCGAAACGCACTACGAGTTCCCGCAACAGGACGCAACGGTTCACTTTGAAGTGTCGGAGGACGTGTCGGAGGACGTGTCGGACGAGGCACCGGAATGATTGCGGGTCTTGGTCGCGAATGGCCGCCGAGAGTAGCCGGATTTCCCGGAATTCAGGTGGTCAAAGGAGGCAGGTCTCTTTCGTGAACCGCCTGAAATCCTGGCGAATTCGGCTCACCGATCGGCCGGGTTCTTCCGTGGCTTTCAGGCGGTTTTGCGAATCGGACCTTGGGGGGAACGCAGCTGGAATAGCCCGAAGATCTCGTCCTGGCTCAAACCCACGCTGCTGGGCAGCTTGTTCTCCGAGAAGATCGTATCGAACAGTTCCCGCTTCTCCTCCAGGATCTGGTGGATCCGCTCCTCGATCGTCCCCAACGTCAGCATGCGGGTGACGGTGACGGAACCGGCGACGCCGATGCGGTGGGCCCGGTTGATCGCTTGATCCTCGATGGCCGGATTCCACCAGCGATCGAACAAGAAGACGTAGCGGCAGAATTGCAGATTCAAACCCACGCTGCCCGCACCATAGCTCATCAAAATCGCGTGTTTCGAGGGATCGTTCTTGAACCGGTCGATCACCTGTTCGCGTTCCCGCGCGGGAATCTGGCCATGGTATTCCAGCGTGCCAAAGCGTCCCAGCCGCTCGCGCAGCCGTGCCAGACTCTGGACCCACTGGCTGAACACAATCGCCTTCTGCCCGCTAGCAGCCACTTCCTCCATGTCCGCTTCCATACGCTCCAGCTTGCTGCTGGCTCCGGTCACGGGATCGAAATTGCAGATCTGTTTCAGACGCAGCACCAGTTCGAATACGTGCTGGATGGTGATCGCCGTACCCATGCCCTCCAATTGGAGGACGCCTTGATCTTCCGCGGCGCGGTAGGTCTCGGCCTGCTCCGGAGTCAGCTCCAGATCGGCGTCCCGAAACAGCTTGGGCGGCATGTCCGTCAACACCATGTCCTTGGTCCGCCGCAGGATGTAATCGCTGGTCGCCCGCGCCATCGCTCGAGGCTTCATCCCGGGTGACAGATATCCTCGCGAAAGAAAATCGAAGATGCCGACCAAATCGTCCGGACTGTTCTCGACGGGGGTGCCGGTCATGGCCCAACTTCGCGTCCGTGGAACCTGTCGCACCACCTGACTGGTGGTACTGGAACGGTTCTTGATCCGCTGAGCTTCGTCCAGCACCATCAGATCGAAATGCGATTGCGGATCGTTCACCAGATCGCGATCGCGGATCAGCAATTCATAATTGGCGATCCGCACGGCCACCTGCAGGTCGCGCCATTGCCATTGGCGACGGGCCTGATCCCCTTCGATCACCGCCACCGGAATTTCCGGGGCCCACAACGCAAACTCGCGTCGCCAATTGCTGACCAACGGCTTGGGACAGACCAGCAACACGCGCTGCAACTCGCCCGCACACAGCAACAGCCGGATCGTACTGATCGCCTGCATGGTTTTTCCCAAACCCATTTCATCAGCCAGAATTGCGGAAAACCGGGGGTAGAGAAAGGCGATGCCCTGCAACTGGTAGGGAAACGGATCGAACGGGAAATGCAGGGAATTCGAGGCGACCAAGGATTCCAGGGACGGCTGCAACACGTAGTACAGCCGGTCTTGCAACTTGATCACGTCGCCCGGCGGGGCAATGCGTGTGTGGGCCTTGCCGGTCGCAGGTTCTCTTCCTTCCTTCTTCTCGTCTTCTTGCGCCTGGCGTGGCGGGCTGGCTTGCCACGCCGGGGATTCCGGAAACGTGAAACTCTGGATCTTGACGGGTTGGCGACGCAGACGCACCGAAGCCACCCCGGGTTTCGGCTGTTCCGTAACGACCCGCTTGACCTGGATCTTCGGCGAGCGATTCAGCAGCGCGGCCCAACCCGTAGCAAAAATGGAAACCGGCACGTTCACATCCCAGGATCGCACCGCGGGCGACGGTACCGACAATTCGCCCTGCGCCACTCGAATGAGGTGGTCTCGCAGATCCTCCGGTACCAATTCGGTTGGTTCGGACACGAGTTCCGCGTCTGGCATGCTGCAGTTTCCCAATTCGACGAACGGATCAGTTTCGAAGCGGTGTTCAGCGTGCGGTGCGCCGCGCCTCCTCAATCGCCTCACGGATACGCCCGAAAGGCTCGGTCAGATCGAAGGATTCCGCATGCGGCTGCCAGTGTTCGATCACCTCCTGTTCATCCTGCCGATGCGCGGGCCATACCCCCAGCTTTCGAGGGCCTACCGTGAAACGATGCAAGCTCGGCCAGCACGCTTGCGGTGGGCCGGAGTGAGCGGCATCCAGACGAAACCTGTTCCCCGATTCTCTCTGCTGTTCTTCTTCAGGCACCACAAAGACCACCGGAATGGGAACTACGTCACGAGCCGCGAGAGCTGGTTCTACATCCGTGAATACCAACAACGGCGGCGTAGCCGAACGCTCCAGCAAGGCACGACCGATTTGCTCGCCGTAAAGGTAGGGCCGGAGGGTCGGGCCGTAGAGGATTTCCTGCGCCCGATTGGGACGAACCGGCGCGGTGCAGTGGAATTCCAGGGGGCGACCGGCCGGATTCAGGACCAGGTACCCCCCAATGAGGCCCTGGTCGGGCGAGTCCGATACGGTTAGAAAACCCAGGTTGTTTCGGGATGGCGTCGCGTTGTTTGACATCGGCAAAGGTGCGTCTCGCAGTGGATGAGGATGACTGACAATGCATCGGGCAGACAGTCTCTGCGACTTTAACAGCCCTGCCGCTCAAGAAACGCGACGATCAGGCAATCACAACTCAGGAGGAGGGTGGGATACGTGCGGCGAACCCCGAAGGGCGCCGGCGGTTAGCCGTTGGCATCGTCCCCAAAAGGCAAGTCCAACTGGGAATCGCTGCATTCGGCCCGCGGATTCAGCTCTTGGTACAGCAGACTCGGCTGAATGTCCCGATTATCCTGATACTTGTTGCTGCAATAGGGCGTATAATCGCCCGTGATTTGGTGGTAAAAGATCTGGCAAATCGGCACGTGCGGATAGATCCGAACCGGTTGCACTGCGAACATTTCCAGGGTCCAATAGCCGCGAAAGCCCACATCGCCGAAGCCAGCCGTAATGTGAACGAACAGTCCCAGTCGCCCGACCGACGAGCGTCCCTCGATCATGGGGACCAAATCTTGCGTCTCCGTACGCTCGAAAGTACGGCCTAAATACAACTGATTGGGGTTAAGAACGATGCCTTCCGGAGGTAATTGCAAGCGGCGCACCCGGTTGGGTTGCTGCATGTCCAGAACGACCTCTTCGTAGGTCAACAGCTCGTGGTGCAGGGTCAGATTATAGCTGTTCGGGTTAAGATTCGCTTGGTCGAACGGATCGATGATGATCTTGCTGCCCAGATTCTTCCGAATCTCCTCGCCGGATAATATCATGCCTGACGACTCGCTCCCGGTGCTGAACTCGATCACTGCGAAGAAGCAGCGACGAATCGCCAATTGTGTCGAACCGAACCTGCCGATGTCAAGTATGGGTTGTGCCGAGTCCGAGGCGGTCGCGGGGAACCGTGTCACGATTCTTGCCGCTGCAAACGGAAAGCGTTAAAATACAACACAATCAAAATGTCGAAGATCCGATGAAAAATCGGGAACCGGCTACGGCCGCAAAATGCACTTTCGAGGGGGGAATAACAATGGCTGGAAAGTTGGTCCGAAGCGCATTGGCGCTGGGCATCTTGGCGTGGGTTGCAAGCACAGCCGCCGCGCAAGGATCCCTGCTGCAGGAACTGTACGGCCAAGGAGTCCACGCGTTTTTTTTGCGGGAACACGAGAAGGCCCACGATCTGTTCACCGCGGCCATCGAGCAGGGGACACGCGATCCGCGCGTATACTACTTCCGGGGTTTCGTATATTCGCGGATGGGGCGTCCTGAGCAGGCCCGGGAGGATTTCGAGAAGGGGGCCGAATTGGAAGCGGCCGGTGAGGGATTCCAGATCGATATCGGAGCCGCTCTCCAGCGTGTTCAGGGTCCCGTGCGACTGGAATTGGAGAACCTTCGCTATCAGGCGCGCTTGCAGGCCGAATTGCGGGAAGCTCGCCAGCGGGAGGAGCGTTACGAGGGCCTGAGGCGGGACGAGGAGCGGGTGTTGCGAGATCCCGAGGTTCGCGAGGACGTCGAACTGCCCGCCGCGCCGGAGGATATCGATGACCCCTTCGCGGCAGAGGACCGGCCGGCCGTTCCCCCGGCCGCCGTCGATGACGAACCGTTCGCCCCCGAGGTCGAGGCGACGGACGATCCGTTCGCCGATCCGAAAGAGCCGGTGGTGGTTCCCTCGTTGGATGAGGATGACGTCTCTGACATTCCGCCAGACGAGCCGGTGGACGACGACCCGTTCGGTTTCCCGGCGGCAGCGGATGACGATGACGACGACATGTTTGACATGCCCCCGGCCGAGCCGGCGGACGAACTGCCGATGGACGACGACCCGTTCGGTCTCCCGCCGGCAGCGGATGAAGACGACGACCTGTTCGACGCGCCCCCGGCCGAACCGGCGGACGAACTGCCGGCGGACGTCGACCCGTTCGGCGCCGCAGCGGACGACGACCCGTTCGGTGCGTTGCCCGCAGAGCCGGAGGATGCTCCGCCGGCGGAGGAAGCACCGTTCGAAGCTGAGCCGGGCGATCAGCCGATGGACGATCTGTTTGGCGAGATGCCGGACCCCGAGCCACCGGCCGCTCCGGGGGGAACGCTGTTCGACGATGACGATGCAGAACCGCTGCCCAAAGAGCCGATCGGTGGCGCCGGTGCTGCGATTGGTGGAGTCGACGCGAGCGGAGCGGGCGCTGCCCCTCCGGAAGGTGGTGTTCTCCCCGGTGACACGGTGCCAGCCCACGGAGATCCGCCCGCCCCGGCGATCGATCCCGCGTTGCCTCCCGGCGGCCTGCCACCGGTACCGGACCAGCCGGCGCCCGGCGACGATCCAGAGATGCCCGTCGAGCAAATCGATGATCCCTTCGGTTCGTTTGACGCGATTGATGCAGAGGACGAAGGGTTGGATGCCCCCTTGCCCGAAAATGGGGTGGAGCCCGAAGAACGGGAACTCG
>SLEY01000282.1 GCA_007124535.1 Planctomycetaceae bacterium | reverse complement strand
GAATCTAGTGCTAACTTTAGTCTGTTAACCCGCCAGGACTCCCTGATAACGCGAATACCCGCGGGATGGTCAGCGGGTTGGACCATTTTATCACCAGGTGGACCTCGTGGAATCGCCGTGGTTTGCACACTGGCGATGAACCCTAAACTAGCCGGGTTCGGGTGCGGCTGTCTATAACCTGAATGGTTTTTTTCTGTTCTTGTTATGGGTGGTATTTGGCGCGGGCTGGTGGCGAGGTTCCGCGACGGCGGCATGGGAGTCGGTAGGATCGGAATGACTTCGCAGTTCGCGACTGGCGTCGAGTCCGAGGCGTGATCTCGGTATGGGTCAGGCGAACCCGTGGGGGAACGATTTGGGGGATTTCGCCGTGGTCAGCGGCGTGCCGGGTCTTCGGCGTCCGCCGGCGGCTCGGGGGAGAGCAGCTTGCTGAGCTTGCGGCCGGTGACGCTCAGGGGGTAGTCGGCCAGTTGCGGCGGGTTGAGCCAGCAGAGATCGGCGGCCGCGGGCCCGCCCAGCCACTCGGCTTCGTGGCAGATCAGGGTGATTCGAAAGCGGGTCACGCCGTGTTTCATGGACGTCAGTCGGCGGCCCAAGCGGATCCGCTGGCCCGTCAATTCGGCCACCTGCGTTGCCGCCTCGACCGCCAAATCGGGCGCCGTGCGACTGTGCACCACGAAGCGAGGAAAATCCCAGAGGCCCGCCCAACGCTCTTGCGGACCGCAACGCCGCAGCAGCACCTGGCCGTCCCGCCGAATGATGACCGCCGCCTCGCGCACCTGTTGGTACACCATTTTTCGCGATTCGGCCGGAATCTCCTCTTGAAGCCCTGCCGCCCGAGTCGGGCACAACCGCTGCACCGGGCACTGCGAGCAGTTGGGCGCCCGGGGCGTGCAGATCAGGCTGCCCAGTTCCATCAAAGCCTGATTGAAGCGCCCCACCTCGTTCCTCGGCAGAAGCTGTTCGGCAAACTCCCAGAGCAGCCGTTCGCCCGCCGCGCGGCGGGGATCCTCACGGTAGGCCAGCAACCGGGCGAATAATCGGATCGTGTTCGCCTCCAGAATCGGGCGGCGCGCGTTCCAAGCGATCGAGGCGATTGCGCCCGCCGTGTAACGCCCCACTCCCGGCAACGCCCGAATCGAATCCCATTCCCGCGGGAAACGACCCCCGTGCTCTTCAACCAGGACGCGAGCCGCCTGATGCATTTGCCGAGCCCGCCGATAGTAGCCCAAACCCTCCCACTGGCGCAGCACGGCGGCTTCGTCCGCGGCCGCCAATTCCACCACGGTGGGGAATTCGGCCATAAACCTCCGGTAGTATTCGAGCACCGTGACCACCTGCGTTTGCTGCAGCATGATCTCGCTGACCCAAATCGCGTAGGGATCCGTGGTCTGCCGCCAAGGCAGTTCGCGAGCATGGGTGGAGAACCAGCGGGTCAGCCGCTGGCGAAAACGGCGTTTCCAACCCGCGTCCGGAAGCGGGGACGCGGCAGGATCGGGCGGGCGGGTTGCTTTCATCAGTCAAGGAATTCCGGCATCCGACAGGGAATTCTGGCGGGCTTCTTCGATGTTTCGGGGTTCCAACCGGTGAGGTCGTGACGCATTATAGCCGAACGTCGCGTGCAGGATCAGGGCTCCACCGGCACGAGTTCGGTCGCAACGGCAACGGACTCAACTTCTGCTGCCGTGCCAGCCGATGGAAGAGATCCGGACCCATTTCTTTTCCACGGATGCAGCATAGAAAGCGGGGGAGTCCCGCCCCCTGCAAGTCATCATGCCGGAGATTACCCGCATCTCTCGCAGTACGTCCCCCGTCCGCTGGCCCTGTTTCGGCTCCTGGCAGACGGTGGCCCTGTTGGGCCGCGGCACCTGGTCGCTGGTGTACCGCGCGCGGCCTTGCGATTCCCCCGCCGGCCGGCCTGCCGATTATGCGCTGAAAGTCGCCCGGGCCGAAGGGCCCACCGAACAGGAATGGGCCCGCCAGTTGCTCATCCGCGAAGCGCACATCGGCCGGAAACTCTCGCATCCGAACCTGACGTGCGTGCTGGCTTGCCGGACAAGCCAAGACCCGTGCTACGTCGTGATGCCCTTGATTCCGGGGGCAACGGTCCAGGCGGCTTTGGACCGCTACCGACGGCTGGCGATTCCCCAAGCGGTGAGGGTCATCCGCCAGTGTGCTGCCGCCGCCGCGGAACTCCACCGCCACGACTGGCTGCACGGGGACATCAAGCCCAGCAACATCTGGTTGGGAATCGATGGGCATGCGGTGCTGCTGGACCTGGGACTGGCGCGGCGGCCGGGAGTGCCCGAGGAACGGCAACCCCGTCTGTTGGCGGGGACCCCGGACTACTTGGCTCCCGAGATGTTCAGCTCGGTACTGGACGTCGGACCGCACGCCGACCTGTACAGTCTGGGGGGAACGCTCTATCATCTGCTCACCGGACGCCCCCCGTTTGTCTGCGCCACGGCGCGGGAACTGGTTGAAGCGCATCTGCACCATGTCCCGGCCGATCCGCGCCGATTCAATCCTTGTATCCCTCCGGCGCTCGCTCGTTTGGTGGCGCAGATGCTGGCCAAAGCCCCCGCGGATCGCCCGTCATGCGAAACCTTGATCGGGGAGTTGGTTGCGATCGAGATTGCGACCTTCGACCAGCGCTTTGT
>SLEY01000175.1 GCA_007124535.1 Planctomycetaceae bacterium | reverse complement strand
CCGGAAGTGCTGAAGATGGGGATCATGGTCGACTCGCACGTGGCCCGCGGCCGCTGGGCGGCGATGGGGGCGACGGTTGCGGCGGAGCAGCTGGAGTGGTTTCGCCGCGAATACGGTCAGCCGGAGCAACAGCAGGCATTGGCACGTGGCGGCGTCGACTGGGACTACCTGATGGAGCAAGCTGCCGCGTCCCCCTTGGGCGCCCGAGGGTGCCTGTTCCTGCCGCATATGTCCGGCAGCCACTGCCCGGTCATCGACCACCAGTCCCAAGGCGCCTTTATCGGCTTGAAAAATACCACTACCAAAGGGGATATGCTACGGGCCATCATCGAGGGCCTGGACTATCAATTCTTGCAGATTCTCCAGGGATTTGATCGGGGGTTGGGAGTGAATCCTGAGCGGATTGTGGCGATCGGCGGTGCGATCCACAATGCGTTCTGGATGCAGAACAAGGCGGATGTGGTCGGCGTGGCGATCGAGGTTCCGGAGATCGATGAAGCGGTGGTCTTGGGCGCCGCGCTGCTGGCCGGGATCGGGGTCGGGATCTACAATGGCGAGGCCGAGGCTCATGAGCGGGTCTTTCGGCCCGGGCGAACTTACGAACCGGATGCGGAGCGTCATGCGGAGTATCGGCAACGTTTTGCCATTTTCCGCGATTTGTACTCCGCCCTCCGCCCATTGCATGCCGCGCTGCACGCGCGCTAAATGTCCCCGTTGCCAGGAGCGAACCTCATGAAATCGCATACCAAGCATTTGACATTGAATGTGCCCGCACGGATGGACTTTGTGAACATCACCGAGGAGGTGGCTCGTGAGGTGGCAGCCAGCGGGGTTCGCGAAGGACTGGTGTTGGTGAATGCCATGCACATCACCGCCAGCGTATTCATCAACGATGACGAACCGGGGCTGCACGAGGATTACAAGCGCTGGTTGGAGCAACTGGCGCCGTTCGATGCGTCGCCCCAGCGTTATCATCACAACCGCACGGGCGAAGACAATGGCGATGCCCATCACAAACGGCAGATCATGGGACGGGAGGTGGTGGTGGCGATCACCGAGGGCAAGCTGGATTTCGGGCCTTGGGAACGCATCTTTTATGGTGAATTCGATGGGCGGCGGCCGAAACGCGTCCTGATCAAGGTGATCGGTGACTAGGGCGGAACCGGTAGTCCCGGGGGGTGAAACCATGCCCAGAGTGTTAGTGATTGTGCTGGTGGCGCTGACGGCCGCCGCCAGCGCAAGCGAAGGTGCGGGCTCGCAGGAAGACTTGGAAGCCGTGCTGCGGCGGGCGGTGGCGGGCTATCATCGCATCCGTCGGGAGATTACGGATTACCGTTGTATTTTGACCCGGCGTGAACGGGTGCATGGCGAGTTGCGCGAGGCGGAGACGGCGGTGCTGAAGGTCCGGCATCAGCGGATCGCAGACGATCGGGTAGTGAGCCCGTTCAGTGTCTATCTGCGTTTTCTGGCGCCGTCTGCGGTGAGAGGCCGCGAGGTCTTGTATGTGCATGGCCGAAACCAGGGCAAAATGATCGTGCGCAACGGCGGACCCCGTTTCGGTTTCATCACCACGGCCCTGCCGCCGGACAGTTCCGTTGTGCTAAGCGAATCGCGTTACCCGATCACCGAGGTGGGCGTGCAGATGCTGACCCAGCGTCTGATCGAAGTGGGGATGCACGAATTGGAATACGGAGATTGCCAGGTTCGAATGGCGGCCGGCGCGCGGCTGGACAACCGGGCCTGTACCGTGATCCAGGTTACGCAGAACCGTCGGCGCGCGGACCCCAGTTGGAAACGGGTCCGCATCTTGATCGATGACGAACTGGAGTTGCCGGTTTACTATGCCGCCTACGATTGGCCCGAGCAGGAGGGCGGCCACCCCGTGCTGCTGGAAGAGTACATCTACACCCAGATCGAATTGAATGTGGGGCTGAGCGACCTCGATTTCGACCACCGCAATGAAGATTATTCCTTCTCCCGCAGCTTCCGTCCCTGAGGTTTCGCGCACGGCTGCCTGGACAAGGATCTCATTCGCGGCCATGCTGCTGGCGGTGCGGCGTTCCAGCACTGCTAGCATCGCTTGCCACTTTTTTTGGGGAATCCGTTGCGCCGCTCCCCGGAATTCGTCCGCTTGATCTGGAAGCGAATCGGCTCTTGGTTTACTATCCCGCCAGGTCATCGACTCGGAGTGCTTGCCGGAGGTGCGAGCGTGGATCGTCAAGGAGGATGTCATGGAGACCCTGAAAACCGCCCTGGTTGTCGTCTTGTTGCTCGCTGTGCTTTACGGGGTGTATGTGGTATTGAACCAGCCTGATTTCGAGCCGCCCCTCCCGCCGAACTGGCAAGCCGGTGAGGCTCCCCCGTTGGAAATCGATTTCGGGGGACCTGAATTTGCGGCGCCCGCCGAGCCGGGCAGCAGTCCCGCCGCCCCCTCGACCCCCTCCGCAGGGGGGTCTCCGCAAGATTCCCCCGAGCGCTCGTCTCCGGCAGCCCTGGTCGGTTTGATTGAGGAGTCGAAAGATCAGGCGGCGCCGAGCACCTCGGACGGATCGCCCGGGCCGCGAACGCCGCCGCACGATCTGGCCCCGCGGATCGAACCGGAGAAACCACCGGCAGCCTACGAGGTCCCGCCCGCACTTGCCGGCGTCTCGCCCGATGT
>SLEY01000121.1 GCA_007124535.1 Planctomycetaceae bacterium | reverse complement strand
CATCGTCCCTCTTCGACTTGCCAAATGCCCGGTAGATGATGGTCGGCCACAAACAACTGTCCCGAGGGCCCTACCGCCACCGACAGCGGATACCGCGGCAACCCGTCCCGTTCCGCCTGGACCCGGTCGGGAACTTCTTTGGGTTCCGGCACGGGTTCCGGCTCCGGCGAAGCTTCCGGTTCGGGCGTCTCCGGCGTCGGCTCCGGTTCCACGCCGACCTCCGCCGCAACCGGCTCATCTGCTTCGTCCGCCTCTGGGGTTTCGGGCATTGCCGGCGGATCCGTTTCGCCGGGAACCACGGGCGTGCGGGGTTCTGTCTCCCCGGAAGGCTGGCATCCAACCAACATCGCGATCAGCACCCCGATCAAAACGAACCTTGAACTCCTGCTGTATTCCGCGGATTGTCTCATCGCCACGCCTTGACCAACCAGTGAAATCTGGGGGAAAGTGAACGGTTCGAAAGCCATCCCTGCTCGCCGGCCTCGGAGAAACCAGGCCACTTGGTCCCCGTATCCATCACGCCTCTTAATTTTGTGGAGTTCCCGTGCCCTCTGTCAACACGACCCGCGGATTGATGGGCATCTGAGTGAAGCTGTCTTGGTTATGGCAATCTGTTTACTCGAACCGGCCTTCGATTGCTGCCAACGGGATCCCAAACAATTGTGCCCGTGATTCCATCCCAAGGGGTCCGTTCGCGGAGCGCGTCGTTGATCCGCGCACGGTTGAGGCCCGCTTCACGTACCGCGCGGATGATCAGCCGCGTTGCGTCGTAGGTATGGGCTGCCGCATAATCGGGCGGGTAACCACGTTCTTCCTGAAAACGCGCGACGAACTCCTGCGAGGATTCGCCGGGGGTGAATAAACGAGGGTAGATCATCTGCTGAGCGGCGTTGCCCAGACGCTCGACAAATGCCCGCCGACCCATCGCCGCTCCGCCAAACACGGGCCCGCGATAGCCGGCGGACCGAATCGCCTCCACCAGCCGCGCGCTGTCCTCGGGCCCGGCCAGCACGACGATCGCCTCGGGACGCGCTTCCACCGCCCGCCGTGCATGCGGTTCCACCGCGGCGGCGCCCGCCTGGCTTTGCAGGTGCAACCGGGGCGTGACCCGATGCCGGCGGGCCAGATCGTTCATCAACTCGCGGGCGAAATGACGCGTGTCGTGCTGGTCGGCCGACAAGACCACCAGCCGTCCACCGCCCGATACGCCACCCAGTACGGCCGCAATCGCTTCAGCCAAAGGGGGCGATTGAAGATGGTCTCCCGGCAGCAGCGAATAGACCCACGGGACATTGGCCAAATTGACGCTCTTGTCGCCGCTGGTCGCAATGACCACGGGCAGCCGGGCTTTGGCCACGAGCAAAGCCGCCAAATGGGCGGAATGGCCGTCAAAAGCCCCCAAAATCGCCCATACGGGCTGATCATAGATCAAACGAGCCAACTGACTGGCGCCGTCGCCCCAGGGATCGTCGGACCAAGTGGCGAGCAGCCGAAAAGGTTTGCCCTGATAACCGCCCGCCGCATTGGCCTGGTCCAAGGCGAGTTGGGCCGCGACCCACAGGTCGGTTTCCTCCCCCTCGTGCCAGCGGGGTCCGAAAAAGGCGATCTGCACCGCGGTCAGCTCTTCCGAAGCCTCCCGCTCGCGGCCCGGCCCGTGATATCGTGTGCCCTGCTCGCGAAGACGAAGGAAGGGCTCCTCCGCCCGGCCGATCTGGGCCGAAACATCGGCCAGGACGCCCCCCGCCCATCCGATACTGCCGATTAGCAGTAACACTAACAAGCCCGGAATGCCTAGCCAACCGCCGCCGATGGCGCCCAAAGCCGACCGCCCGAATCCTCGCGGCTCCGTCGATCGGATCGCCAGGCCGCCATTCCGCCGGTTCGGCTTACGATCCATCACACCCCCACATCAACGCTTGCCCGCGCATTCGTGCCGCAAATCACAGTATTCGATCATGAAACCTTCATTTTACGCGGTGCACCGTAGGCACGGAAATGGGGGCGGGAGTCTTCTGCGGAGATAAGACCAACAAGATGCGAAAGCGTCAGTCTGCAGAGGTTTCCCACACGCACTGGCCGCCCTGGATCGTGGCCTCGACCTGCAGATCGCCCGCCGGGCCCGCCGCGCCGGGTTCCGGCAGCCGGAACCGCACCAGATCGGCCGGCGCACCGACCTGCAGCCGCCCTGCCGCCTGTCCCAGGATCGCCGCGGGTCCCCGGGTCGCCATCGCCACGGCCGTCCCCAACCCGTGCTCGGTAAAACGCACCAGGTTGGCGATCCCGGCTCCGATCGGCAGACTGGCTCCCGCCAGCAACTGCTGCTGGCCCGCGATCACCAACCGGCCATCGTCCAACACGTCCACGGCTCCCAGACCGGCGGTTTCATAACGCCCGGGGGGCAAACCGGCCATCGCCGTCACGTCGCTGACCAGAATGCAGCGCTCGGGCCTCTTGGCGCGGAGAAAGGTCTTGACGACCGCGGGCGGAAGATGATGCCCATCCACAATCAGACTGGCCGACAATCGATCCTCCGCCAACTGGTCCCACAAATAGTTCGGATGGCGACGCATCATCGCATGGGCCCCGTTGCCCAAATGCGTACTCAGACG
This sequence comes from Planctomycetaceae bacterium, assembly GCA_007124535.1. GTDB lineage: Bacteria > Planctomycetota > Planctomycetia > Pirellulales > Pirellulaceae > SLMF01. The sequence continues at coordinate 51 of SLEY01000121.1, read as the reverse complement.
CGCTCCCGCATCGACGGCGGCGCGAAGCTGGTCCGAGTCGGCTTGGGTGTG
>SLEY01000653.1 GCA_007124535.1 Planctomycetaceae bacterium | reverse complement strand
TGGGGCTGAACATCAACGGGTACATCGAGCTGCGTGCCCCGATCGATCCACGGGCGGTGGTGGGTACCGGATGGCATCACTGCGCGGCCACCTATGATGGCCGGACGATGCGGGTGTATTTGAACGGGGAACAGATCGGGTCGCTCGAGCGGCCGGGAACGATCCGGGCGGGGGGCAATGCGCCCGGCTGTATCGGATCGTCGACGGGTCGCGAGTGCCTGCAGGGCGTGATGGACGAGTTGCGGATCTATGCCGAGGCCTTGACGGCGGAGGAGGTGGCTCGGCTGTATCGCAACGGCATCGAAGCGATCACGCAGGCCGACCAGGCGGTGGCGGAGCAGGTGGCGTTGGTCTATCAGCCGGGCGCGGACTTTGCCGAGACCTTGGCCCACCTCCGCCGCCATTTGGCCGAGCACCAGATTGTGCCCAGTGCGGCTTTGCTGCAGGTGCTGCAGGCCCGCTTGCTGGACGAGTATCGCGAGCCGCTGGGGCGTTTCTTGGAATATACCGAACGCTCGCTGGCCGAATTCCTCTCGGCGGAGGGCAACCAACTGCAGCGGCCGGTGGCCGAGCGGTTGATCGAGTTGCTGTTGGAGTATCAGCCGCTGACGGAGCAGCAGTGGTCGCGGCGGACGCCGGAGCAGCTGGACCAGTGGGAGGAGTATGGTGCGATTGCGGCGCGTTTCGAAGCCTTGTTGGCGGCGGGTGAGGCGGCCGAGTATTCCCCTGACTGGATCCGGGTGATTCTCGAGGCGGGTGATCGGATCGACTTCCGCCCGCGGGTTCACGAGGCCGTGGCGCCCTATGTCCGTCCGCAGACGCCTGAAACCCGCGATTTGGACCCGGCCGCGGCGCGTGCGGCGCTGGAACGCGATTGGTTGCACCAGGCCAGCGGCCAGACGCCGCCGAAACAGCAGCATGGGGTACGGACTTGGAACCACGGCACGCCGTTGTGGACCGGAACGCCCACGGCCGAGCGGATTCGCGACGAGATCGTGCGGACTCGCGAGTTGGCCGCCCGGATCGAAGCCAGCCATCGCGGCCAGGTGTGCTTTGACGCCCAGCGGCTGCAGTTGCAGGAACTCGAAAGCCTGGCGGCGGAGCTGACCGACGGCGATCGCGAATTGTACTTCCAGATCCGCGAGGTGAAGCGGGACATCATGTTCCGCAACCCGGTCATCGACTTTGATCGCGTTTTGTTCCTGGACAAACCCTATCCGCAGGGCCGCGAGTGGCAGCACGAGACCCGCCACCGGCTGGGCTATCAGGCCGTGCCCGGCGGGCGTTTGGTGGTCCTCGAAGGGCTCGACCCCGGCGGGCGGCTGACCCAGCTGATGCCGCAACCGCCGCTGCACGGCTCGTTCTGGCGGCCCGATGTTTCGTTCGATGGCCAGACCGTGCTGTTCTCTTACAAACCGCACAACGAAAAAGCGTTCCATCTGTACGAAATCGATGTCGACGGCGAGAATCTCCGCCAGTTGACCGACGGCATCTACGACGATCTGGACCCGATCTATCTGCCGGATGGCCACATCCTGTTCTCGACCACCCGCGGCCATACCTATGTGCGTTGCATGCCGCCGACCAATGCCTTTGTGTTGGCGCGTGCCGACGCCGATGGCCGCAATATCTACCTGGTGTCCCGCAACAACGAACCGGACTATCTGCCTTCGCTGCTGCACGACGGGCGGGTGGTGTACACCCGCTGGGAATACACGGACAAACCGCTCTGGCGGGCTCAGGGCTTGTGGACCGTGAATCCGGATGGGACGCAGGTCCAGACGCTGTGGGGCAACCAGTCGGTCTGGCCCGATCTGATGAAGGACGCGCGGGCCATTCCCGGCAGCCGCCGCGTGATGTTCACCGGCAGCGCGCATCACAACTGGTTTACCGGCGCGGTGGGGATCATCGATCCGGACCGGGGTTTCAATTTCCCGGACGGGTTGACCAAGGTCACGGCGGAGCTGGTGTGGCCCGAATCGGGAGACGGGCCGGTCGATCCGATCGAATCGCCGCGTTACCGGCCCAGCGGTTCGTACGTGGCTTATTATGCCCCGTATCCGTTGAGCGAGGAGGATTTTCTGGTCTCGGCGAATCGGGGCGGCCAGTTCGTTTTGTACTTGATGGATGTGGACGGGAACCGCGAGTTGATTTACGAGGGCGAGCACAACATCCTGTACGGCATGCCGGTGCGTCCGCGTCCCCGCCCGCCCGTGCTGACCGACCGGGTGGCCTGGCCGACGCGGGAGCAGCGGGAGCAGCCGGATCCGGGGGTGATTTACAGCGGCAACGTCTATGTCGGCGCCCCGCCGGAGCTGGAAGGCCGGGCGCGGTATCTGCGGGTGCTGAATATCGAGCACAAGACGTATACCTACTGGTACCGCCGGCCCTACCTCTCGACCGGTCCCGTGGTCTCGGCGGTCCAATCGGACGGGGTGAAGCGGATCTTCGGCACGGTCCCGATCGAAGCGGACGGATCGGTCTCGTTCACGGCCCCGGCGGGCGAACCGCTGCATTTCCAGTTGCTGGACGAGAACTATCGGGCGTTGCAGACGATGCGCAGTTTTACGGGCGTGATGCCGGGCGAGCGGCGGGGTTGTTTGGGCTGTCACGAATCGCACAGCCGGACGCCGGCCTCGTTTGCCGAGTTGCCGCGGGCGTTG
>SLEY01000547.1 GCA_007124535.1 Planctomycetaceae bacterium | reverse complement strand
GTGGCGATAAGCCTGTTATCCCCAGAGTACCTTTTATCTGATGAGCTATGGCCCTTCCATTCGGAACCACAGGATCACTAAGACCTACTTTCGTACCTGCTCGACTGATGGGTCTCGCAGTCAAGCGCACTTCTGCCTTTACGCTCTTCGCCTGATTGCCAACCAGGCTGAGTGCACCTTTGTACTCCTCCGTTACATTTTGGGAGGAGACCGCCCCAGTCAAACTGCCCAACTGACACTGTCCCCCGTCCGGATTCACGGAGCGGGGTTAGAACTAAAATATATCCAGGCTGGTATTTCAAGGTTGACTCCACGAGGGCTGGCGCCCCCGCTTCACAGTCTCCCAGCTATCCTACACAAAATATACCTCAGCCCAATATCAGCCTACAGTAAAGGTTCATAGGGTCTTTCCGTCTAACCGCGGGTACGTGGCATCTTCACCACGACTACAATTTCACCGGGTCGGTGGTTGAGACAGTGCTCCAATCGTTACGCCTTTCATGCAGGTCGGAACTTACCCGACAAGGAACTTCGCTACCTTAGGACCGTCATAGTTACGGCCGCCGTTTACCGGGGCTTCGGTTGCGAGCTTCGCCTTGCGGCTAACCCTCTTCCTTAACCTACCGGCACCGGGCAGGCGTCAGACTCTATACATCCTCTTGCGAGTTAGCAGAGTCCTGTGTTTTTGATAAACAGTCGTTGGAGCCGATTTTCTGTGGCCCCCTCGGGCTATTCACCCGCGGGGGCGCCCCTTATCGCGAACTTACGGGGCCATTTTGCAGAGTTCCTTAACCACCGTTCTCCCGAGCGCCTTAGACTTCTCGTCTCGCCTACCTGTGTCAGTTTTAGTACGGTCGCTGTGCTTCATCGCTTAGAAGCTTTTCTTGGACGTCCTTCCAACGACTTCGCGGACGTGCCGCTCGAGTTTGCGCCTTGACTTGCGGCGGGCGGATTTTCCTGTCCCGCCATCTCGGCACACCCTACAGACATTTCTAGCCGTCTGATCGCTTTCCGGACGCCGTCCCTCCATCGCTCCACACGAGCGGCGCAGGAATATTAACCTGCTGTCCATCGTCTACGCCTTTCGGCCTCGACTAAGGAACCGGCTAACCCTGGGCGGATTTACCTTCCCCAGGAAACCTTAGGCTTTCGGCGAGCAGGATTCTCACCTGCTTTATCGTTACTCATTCCGGCATAATCACCTGTACGCCCCGGCACCGCTCCTTCCGGTACGGCTTGTGTCTGACGTACAGCGCTCTCCTACCGCACGGTTCATCCTAAGAATCCCCGCACCCGCGGCTTCGGTGTCATGCTTACTCCCGTTCATTATCGGCGCAAGGAGGCTCGACCAGTAAGCTGTTACGCACTTTTTAAATGGTGGCTGCTTCTAAGCCAACATCCTGGCTGTCTCAGCATCCTAACTTCCTTTGTGACTGAGCATGACTTCGGGACCTTAGCCGACGGTCTGGGTTGTTTCCCTCTCGACCGCGGAGCTTATCCCCCGCGGACTGACTCCCAAGATAGTCGCCCCGGTATTCGGAGTTTGGTTCAGTGGGGTACCCGGGAAGGGCCCCCATCCAATTCAGTGTCTCTACCCCCGGGGCGTAGTGGCTTGAGGCTAGCCCTAAAGCTATTTCGGAGAGAACGAGCTATCTCTGCGTTTGATTAGACTTTCACTCCTCTCCACAGGTCATCCCCTCGGTTTTCAACCCAAGTGGGTTCGGGCCTCCACGCAGTATAACCCGCGCTTCACCCTGCCCATGGATAGATCACGCAGTTTCGCGTCTACCACCGCTGACAAATTCGCCCTGTTCAGACTCGGTTTCCCTGTGGCTCCGACCCGGAAGGTCTTAACCTGGCCAACGACGGTAACTCGCCGGATCATTATGCAAAAGGCACGCCGTCACACGGGCCCGAAGGCCATCGTGCTCCGACCGCTTGTAAGCGCATGGTTTCAGGTTCACTATCCTCCCCTAGCAGGGGTTCTTCTCATCTTTCAGTCGCCCTACTTAGTTCGCTATCGGTCATTAGAGAGTATTTAGCCTTACGGGATGGACCCCGTAGATTCAGTCGGGGTTTCACGTGACCCGACCTACTCAGGTACCTCTCGGGAGGCAGCACCGCTTTCGCGTACAGGGCTGTCACCTTCTCTGGCCGGCCATTCCAGACCGTTCTGCTAACAGGCTGCTTGGTAACTCCCATGTGAGAGGCCCTACAACCCCGCAGAGGAAAACCCCCGCGGTTTGGGCTCTTCCCCGTTCGCTCGCCGCTACTAAGGGAATCGAATTTCTTTCTTTTCCACCGGTTACTAAGATGTTTCAGTTCACCGGGTTCGCCTCCACGCGCCTATGGATTCAGCGCAGGAACATTCGGGAACCCCGGGATCAACGCTCGTTTGTCAACTCCCCCAGGCTTTTCGCAGACTTCCACGCCCTTCATCGCCTTCTAATGCCGAGACATCCCCCATGCGCCCTTAATAGCTTGGCCACAAATATCCACCGCTCGTGAATACCTGTCGCCACTTATACTCTAAGTTGCGCTCTTTCTCGGAGAGCCGCCCCGCCAGGCTCGCACCCGGCTCAGCAACTCCCCTTTACATCATCCGAAGATGCCATCTACGCACGAACAACCAAATTGTCAAAGATCGGTTCGAAGCCCGTTTCGGGCCCCGCGGCCGCCTCGGCGACCTTGTCGGAGTTTCCCGTTGCTCGGGAAGCCCCAAAGTCTATCCGTCACCCGCTCCCGTGTCAACCGCCTCCGCAGATTTTTTCCGAATTCTTTTTCGGCCCTGCAAAAAACACGCTCCCGCCATCACTTGCGACTCGCGGAAACGTCGGACAGCCACAACTCGTCGCGTGACAATGGCCATTATACGGCAGCCACCGAGACCGGCAAGGGGCCTGCTGCGTTTTTTCCGTTTTCTCGCCAACGGCCCCCGCCTCCCCCCACGCCGACCCTTCGATCCGCAGCCACAAACGCTTATAATACCACAAAAGGATCCCGAAAACCTGCCAGCTCCCCCCCGTCAAGGGGGCGCTCTACCCGTTACCTCCAAGGAAAGAACTAACTTATGAGTGCATCCCTTGTTGCCCCAATCGGGGATCTCGCCGATTATCGATGCTTGGACAACCGGGTTTTGTCGCAACGGATCGAGGCGGTCCGCCAGTCGCTCGGAAACCGCCTGCTGATCCTGGGTCACCATTACCAACAAGACGAGGTGATCGCGCACAGCGACCTGCGCGGCGATAGCTACCAACTGAGTCAAATGGCGGCCAGCAGCCGCGATTGCCAGGCGATCGTGTTCTGCGGCGTGCATTTCATGGCCGAAACCGCCGATATGCTGGCCAACCGGCCCGAACGACTGGCCGAACGGGACGGAAAACGGGTGACGGTGGTCCTGCCCGATCTGGCGGCCGGCTGCTCCATGGCCGATATGGCGGCCATCGAACAGGTCGAAACAGCGTGGGAAGACCTGGGCGAAGTGATCGACACGCAGGACGTCACGCCCGTCACCTATATCAACTCGGCAGCCAGCCTGAAAGCGTTCTGCGGCCGACACGGCGGAATCGTCTGTACGTCCAGTAACTCGCGAACGGTGCTCGAATGGGCTTTCCAACGTACCGAACGCGTGCTGTTCTTTCCCGATCAGCACTTGGGGAGGAATACGGCCTTGCAAATGGGGGTGACCAACGACCAGATGCCGGTCTGGAATCCGTACGAAGAACTCGGAGGGAACTCGGAGGAAGCCCTCCGGCGCAGCAAGGTCCTGCTCTGGCAAGGCCACTGCAGCGTGCACCAGATGTTCCGGGCCGAACACGTGCAGCAATTCCGGAACCGGATCCCGGAGATCCGCATCCTGGTCCACCCCGAATGCATGCAGGAAGTGAATGACTTGGCCGATGTTTCCGGATCGACCGGCAAGATCATCCAGACGATCCAGGCGGCGCCGGCCGGCAGCAAGTGGGCGATCGGTACGGAATTGCACCTGGTCAACCGCCTGAAACACGAACATCCGGACAAGGAGATTCATTTCCTCTCGCCGGTGGTCTGCATGTGCGCCACGATGTTCCGCATCGATTTGGCCCATCTTTGCTGGAGCCTGGAACATCTGGCGGCAGGGGACCCGGTGAATGTCATCCGCGTGGATGACGAAACCACCCGCTGGTCGCTGATCGCCCTGGAACGCATGCTGAACTGCGCCTGAGCTAGTCTTTCGGGGGCTCCGAATTGGCCGGAGATTTTTGGCGGGCCGTGGTCATTCGAACGCCACCGGCACGAAAGGCCGTGGCGACGGCGCGGGGAACGTTGGCTTCCGCCAGCACCAAGCGGGCGCGGTTCTCGGCCACCCGAGCTTTCATCTCCTGCTCCTGGGCCACCGCCTCCGCACGACGCTTCTCCGCCAAAGCTCGAGCGACACGCGTATCCGCCTCGGCCTGATTCACCTGCAAGCGGGCGCCGATGTTCTCGCCCACATCAATGTCGGCAATATCGATGGAGACGATTTGAAAGGCCGTGTTGGCATCCAGGCCGCGAGCCAGGACGCCCTGAGAGATCCGATCCGGCATCTCCAGAACCTCCATGTGGGTTTGTGCCGACCCCACTGCCGTAATGATGCCTTCGCCGACGCGGGCGATGATGGTCTCTTCCGTCGCCCCGCCAATCAGCTGATGCAAATTCGTGCGTACCGTCACCCGCACCCGAATCCGTAACTCGACCCCGTTCTTGGCGATGGCACTCAGCTTCGCCGGACCCTCGGCCTGGGGATTTGGGCAGTTGATGACCTTCGGGTATACGCTGGTACGCACCGCTTCCAAAACGTCGCGGCCCGCCAGATCGATGGCCGCCGCCCGGTCGAAGTCCAGGTCGATCCCGGCACGATTGGCGGCGATGATCGCACGTACGACGTTCATCACATTGCCCCCGGCCAGAAAATGAGCTTCCACCCGGGCCGTGCTCATCCCGGTGCGGCGGTTGATGTCCAAGCCGGCCTGCGCGCCCATGATCTTGGCCGTCACAATCAGATTCGAATTCACCGCGCGAAACCCCATGCCGACCAAACTGAGTAAACTGACGTCGGCACTGGACATAAAGGCCTGAAACCAGAGCGCCCCGTATTTAAGGACGACCACCACCAGGACCAGGGCAATTACGATCAGCAGCAGGACTGCAGCAATCCCGAGGGCTTGCGGCAGAGTCAGGCCGATCACGCTGAGGCACGCTGCAGACATCCACCCATCCTCCTCCGCCTGCGATCTAATGCGCACAAGAATCCACAATTTGGCCTTGCGGGGGGGACACCAGCGCAGGAGCCGAATCGTCACCCACGGATATCTTAAACGAGCCGGCGCCCGCAAGCTACCCGGAATCTTTTTTCGGGTCCGCCCTTTTGGCGCAACCGGTCTTGTCGTCACCATTTTCCGGAAAATTCGAGCTGTACGCGCGGCGAGAAAACTGCCATACTCCCGGCTCTTCTCGGCTTGGATGCATGACGTCATGGACGATTTCAAACCCTTCGATCGCGGTCCCTTGCCGCACCCGCCCTCAGAAAGGGGCTCGCGACGCCGCGTCCGGCGTGTCGCGCCCGCTCTCCACAGCCTGCTGCTGATCGCCGGTGCGGTACTGGGGCACGGCTCGGCAGTCGCTACGGAACGGGACGGAACGGCCGCTTGGTACTCCCCTCCGGCAAGCGACGATTCTTGGGGTACCTTCCCCGGATCGGAGGGCCTGTTTTCCCACAACCCCCATCCGTACCTAGGACCCCAATACCCCATTCTGCCTGACGACGGATCCTTCCATCCCCAATCTTTGCCTCAAGACCACTTTTCCGGAGGCCATGATCTCGGGGCCGCTACCCCCGACGGTTTCAGCCCGCCCCGGAATCCAGACATGCCACTTCCCCCGGGGACCGTCGCCATCCCCGAAGGAATCGATTGGGAGCAGGCGACCCCGATCGATTTGGCCTTTCCCTCCGCTTCGCAGGAACGCGTGGGCACCTTCGGCGATTTCTTCTATCGCGGAGCGGGGCGTCAAGTCCCGATGACCTGGTTGATTGGCAAAGGCGATCGGATGGGAATCTTTACCCTGCCCCTGCTCTCCGATTCCGAGTCGTCCTTCGGTTGGCTGGGCCATGACTTCGGTGGCGTGATTCATTTTTTCAGCGGCCCCCGCCAGACCGACCTCCCCCCGCGTTTGTACGATCTGACCGTCGCCCTGCCGCGCCGCCAGCGTCTGAGTGAAAACTGGTGGGTGGATTTGATGTTTCGCGGGGGATGGTACACGGATTTCCGCGGCAGTGCCCGCAAGGCCTTCCGATTTCCGTCGCATGCCGTGGTCTATTACCGCTCCAGCCCCGACTGGCAATGGCTGCTGGGCATCGACTACCTGCATCGGGACGATGTCCAGCTGCTGCCGGTGTTCGGTACGCTGTGGACTCCGCACCCGAACTGGCGAGTCGAGGCGGTGTTTCCCAAACCGATGGTTGCCTACCGATTCGCGGGCTCCCATTGGTTGTACCTGGCCGCGGAAATGGGGGGCGGGATGTGGAGTATCGAGCGGCAGGACGGCCGCCCCGACAAATTCACCTACCGCGATTTTCGCTTGGCCACCGGTGTCCAGTTGGGGACGCGGCGCAGCCAATTGTTCGCCGAACTCGGTTGGGCACTGGAACGGAAACTGCAATACCGCTCGGGAACGCCGTCCTACGAGCCCCCGGATACGATTTTTCTGCGGCTGGTATCCCGATACTGAAGTAGGGTATGACTTCCTTACCGTCGGCGCAAGCGGTCCAAGGCGACGGCCAGTACGATGATCACTCCCGTGATCACTTCCTGATGCCAGTTGCTCAAGCCGACTTTGATACAGCCATTGGCGACCACGACCATGATCATCGTGCCGATCAGACTGCCCAGGGCCGTGCCCTGCCCGCCCGCCAGACTGGCCCCGCCGATCACCACCGCCGCGATCACATGCAGCTCGTAGCCCGGGGCGGTGGTCGGGTCGCCGGTCGTCAGGAACGAAAACTGCAGCACGCCCGCGATTCCAGCCATCATGCCGCCCAGTCCATAGATGATCCCTTTGTTCATCGCCACCGGGATCCCGCACAGCCGGGCGGTCGATTCGTTGGAGCCGATCGCATAGACGTGGCGGCCCAGACGGGTGTAACGCAGCAGCAGGGCGGTCGCCCCGACCAGCAGCACCATCAGCCAGACACCGGGCGGCAGCAGCATCCAGGCTTCTTCCGGCGCCAATCGCTGCAGCAGCGTGTTCAACCCCGTCGGCGGCGGGAACACCGTCTGCTGGTCCGCCATCCCCTTGGCCAAACCACGGAGCAGTCCCATGGTCCCCAGCGTGACGATGAAAGGACTCAACCGCAGACCGGTAATCAGGGCCCCGTTCAGCAGCCCGCAGAGGAATCCGCAGGCAACGCCGCCCAACACGGCAGCCCAAGGGGGCCAGGGGGCAAAGGACGGCAGCAACCAATGCAGGAACTGGGGCGATTGACCAGCCAGAAGGAGGGCAACCACGACCGAAGAAAGAGCGATGTTGGAACCGACGGACAAATCGATCCCGCCGCTGATGATGATCAGGGTCATCCCCATCGCCGCAATGGCGATCACCGCCGCATGCCGCGGCATGAGCAGCAGGTTATCCGCGGCCAGGAATGTGCGCGGGGCCAGAATGCTGAACAAAAGAAAGACAAAGCCCAGCCCGATCAGGGGCGCGAATAGTGTCAGCAACCGCCGGACCACGCTGACCTTGACCGCCGCTTCGCTCCCGCCGCTTTCCTTCATACCTCCTCCCCTCCTGCCAGTTCGGTCGCTCCGATGGCCTCCCGCATGATCGCGTGCTCCGATAATTCACGGGCCGGACGAGCCGCTCCCAGCACGCCGCGGCACATCACCGCGATCCGATCGCAGACGCCTAACAACTCGGGCAAATAACTGCTGACCATCAGCACGGCGCAGCCGCGCGACGCCAGATCGTCGATCCATTGGTAGATTTGAGCTTTCGAACCCACGTCGATCCCCCGCGTCGGTTCGTCCAGCAGCAGCACGTCCACATCGTGGTGCAGCAGGCGTGCCAGGGCCACCTTCTGCTGATTCCCCCCTGAAAGATCCATCACCGCTTGGTCGGGGCCGGCACAACGGATGGCCAGTCGCTGAATCCAAGCCGCACTGGCGCGACGCTGCGCTGCCGGACTGGTCAGGAAGGGCAGTTGGGATAGCGTCAGGTTGTCAGAGATCGGCAGATTCAGAGCCAGTCCTTCCTGAGTCCGATCTTCGCTGACCATCCCCACCCCCGCACGCCAGCGGGCGCGGGGCGAGTCGTGGGCGGCATCCCGAGACGGCCGATCGGACCACAAAGCCAGCCGGACCTGTCCTTCTTGCACGGCATCCAACCCCTGCAAGCATCGCAACAGCTCCGTCCGCCCGGCTCCGACCAACCCGGCAATGCCCAGCACCTCGCCTCGGCGTAACTCCAAGTTGGCCTGGCGCGGCCGCGTTTTCCCTTTCAACCCCTCCACCGCCAACACCACGGGACCCGGCGACCGATTGGAACGCGGATACAGTTCCTCGACCGACCGACCGACCATCAGGCCGATGATCCCGTCGATCGTCGCTTCGGCCGTCCGACCTTGACCCACACCCCGGCCGTCGCGCAATACCGCGTAATGGTCGCTGATCGCCTGGATCTCCTCCAGGAAATGGCTGATGTAGATGATCGCCTCGCCCTGCTCGCGCAACTGCCGCACCAATTCGAACAGGCGCTCGATGTCCGCGGCCGTCAAACTGCTGGTCGGCTCGTCCAGGACCAGCACCCGGCAACGGGCAGCCAGGGCTCGAGCGATCTCCACCAACTGCTGCTCCGCCGGGCTGAGGCGAGCCACCAGCCGGCTCAAGGGTAAATCCGGGCGCCCCACTCGCCGCAACGCCTCGGCCGCCCGCTCCCGCGCCAATCGCCACCGCACCAGCGGCCCCCAATGCGGCTCCGCACCCAGCACGATGTTCTCCAGCACCGAAAGATCCCGAGCCAGCGAAAGCTCCTGATAGATCATCGACACCCCCGCCCGGCGACCCTCCAATGGATGACGCGGCTGGTAAGGCTGACCATCCAACCACATTTGACCACCATCCGCCCGGTAAGCCCCCGACAGGATCTTGACCAACGTGCTCTTGCCCGCTCCGTTCTCCCCGACCAAAGCCAGCACCTGGCCGCTGGCGACCGACAAATCCACCCCGTCCAACGCCACCGTCGGACCGAAACGCTTGTGAATGCCAGTCATCTTCAAACGAGGCACGTCGCTCATGGGCACCCACCCGACTTCACCATCGGAAAGACACGGAATTACTGGCCCGTCACGGCACGGATCTCCTCATCATCCACATTCTCCGGCGTCACGACCACATACCCCGTGTCAACCAACGGCTCGATCGACTCGCCTCGCAGCGCGGCAACCATCGTTTCTAAGGCCTGATAACCCATCCGCTGAGGATTCTGGCTGATCAAAGCTTGCAGTTCCCCCTGACGTAGCCCACGAAGCAGCTCGGTCGAACTGTCAAATCCGACAAACACCTTGTCCTCAATGCGGTTGCCCCGCAGGGCGATCAACATGCCCATCGTCGACGATTCGTTGACCGTAAAAATGCCGTCCGCTTCGCGCAGCCGATCCAACATCCGCTCGGCCTCCTGCTGGGCCTCACCTGCTGTCGCGCCACCATACCGGTTATCGACAATGACCTCGATATCGGGGTACTCCGCAATGGCGTCTAGAAAACCGGCTTCCCGCTGCATCGTACTGGCCGAACCCTCCTGGTAACGCAGCAAGACCACTTTGCCCTGCCCCCCCAGCTTCTCCGCCAGCGTCTGGCCGCCTGCATAGCCGGCGGCCCGGTTGTCGGTGGCCACCAGACTGAGGAAATCCTGGCCCACTTCCCCTTCCAGCGGCGAATCGAAAATCACCACCGGGATGTCGCGGCTGCGAGCGTCCCGCACCGGACGTCGCAGCGCCTCGTGATCCAGCGGCGCCAGTACGATCCCGTCCACCCGCTCATTGACAAATTGCTCGACTAACTCGATCTGCTGGGCTCGATCATCTTCCCGCAACGGTCCCCGCCAGACCAAGTTCACATCCAGATCGGTCGCCGCCTGGACCGCCCCCGACTCGACCGACCGCCAGAAGGCATGGGTCGTTCCCTTGGGAATCATGGCAATTCGCGGGCGGCCGTCGTCCACCCGCCCGCCCTCCGGGTCAGCACAACCTGCCCACGCCGCCAAGACTGCGATTCCCAGACACCAAGCC
>SLEY01000110.1 GCA_007124535.1 Planctomycetaceae bacterium | reverse complement strand
CTGAGAATCACGACTCATCACCACAGCCCCCTTTCCACAGCAGACTGCCGTTCTGTGTGGCCGCGACGCGACAAGCCGCAGTCGCGGCAACGTCGACTACGTTCTCGATCCTTGAATCGTCCCGGAACGGTTGCGAAAAGTCAAGCAGGTCGGGATCGCTTCTCGGAAAACCGCACTGCAAGAAAAGCGGACCAGCCAGCGGGGGCCCCAAGTCGTTACGTTCCAAGCGTACAAAACAGGGCGAAGACGCCCCCCATTGAACTCCCCGCAATGGCCCGCTTCAAGGGAGCCATCGAGATTTGCTAGTGGCGGTAGCCGCGGGGTTGCAGTGGGGTTCGGCTTCCGTCCGCCTGACGTTCCCATAAGCCGGGTTGCGGGATGATGTGCCCGATCTGGGTCAGCGGCACGGGCAACGGCTGATCGCTCAGCAAACGCGGGGCTTCGTCGGGTGGCACGATCAGGATCAGTTCGAAATCCTCGCCGTCCCCCAGGGCGTGTTCCAGGGGAGTCCCGCCGACGGTGCGGGCCACTCGCCGCGCGGCCGGGGAAATCGGGATGCGGCCGGTGTCCAACGTCGCCCCCACTTGGCTGGCAGCCAGAATATTCGCCAAGTCCAAACTCAATCCGTCACTGATGTCCGTCGCCGCATGGATGCGATACCGGGCGTTCAGCAGCAGGGCTTCCCGGACTCGCGGCACGAAGTCGAAGTGATGGCCCAGGATACTTCCGCCCAAACTGCCGGTCACCAACACCCGATCGAGGGGTCGTGCCCCGCTTCGAAGCCAAAGCCCGTGTTCCGTCGTCTGCCCCACCGCGGTCACGCTGACCACTGCCGGTCCCTCCCAAGAATTGGTGTCCCCACCGGCGATCGGAATATCGAACTCCGCTACCAGAGGGCACATGCCGTCGTATATCTGTTGCGCGATCGCCAGCCCGCCGATACGCGGCAGCAGAACGGAAACCAGAGCGGCGAGCGGTTGCGCGGCCATCGCCGCCAGATCGCTCAGATTCATGGCCAGGGCCTTACGACCCACCTTACCCCAATCCCCGGGAGGGGATTCGAAGTCCGTGCCCTCGCTCAGCAAATCGCTGGTCAACACACAACCGGCGCCGGGCTGCATATTCAAAACGGCCGCATCATCCCCCGGTCCCAAACTCAGACGGGGGTGTTCCGGCAGCCGAGCCCGCAACCAGGACAAGAACTCGGATTCCACAGGGACCTCCTCACACGCGGGCTCCGGAATCCGCGCCCGAAGCTCACCCGCGTGCCGGGGCCGGACGCGAAGCCAACTGGCCCGGATCGATCTGCAGGTGACCATACAGCGTCTCGTCACCCCGCAGGATGTAGAACTTCAGCGGCTGGAAACTCTCCAGTTCGGCATGGTTCAGGATGTAACGCACGTTTTCCGGAGACAAAGTTTCCCAGACATGCATGCCGACCAGGATGTCCCCCGCCCGAATGCCTTGTCGCCAAGCGACGCTGTCGGAACGCACGGAAGTGATCCGCATGCCGCCTCGATAACGTGATCGCAGTTGGCGGAACTCCGTATCGCTCATCTTCCGCAATCGCATCCCCACCACACTCCATGTCAATTGCTCGAACGGATCGCCGTCGGCGCCGCCGGAGAGTTTCAATTCCACCGTGCGAACCTGTCCGTCGCGAGCAATTTTCATCGGCACCGGCGTGCTGGCCGAACGCCCCAACAGGGCGCGCTCAAAGTCCAGACGGCGGCGGATGGGGATGTCGTCCACCGCTTGAACCACATCGCCAACCCGCAAACCGGCCCCACGGGCCGAACTTTCGGGGCGAAAACCCGTCACGACAAACTCCCGCTGATCTTCCTGCACGCGGGTCTGACCAATCACACCGTGCCGGAACCGCTCGATCCGCTCCGCATCCAATAACTCGGACGCGATCTCCAACGCTTCATCTACCGGAATGGCGAAACCGATACCCTGGGCACCCACGCGAACCGCCACATTGATGCCAATCATGTCGCCTTCGATGTTCAATAACGGACCACCCGAATTGCCCGGATTGATGCTGGCGTCCGTCTGAATCAGGTCGCGGTATTCCTGCGTGGCGCTGACCTGGACTTCCCGATGCAAAGCGCTGATGATGCCGCAGGTCACCGTGTGCTCGTAACCGAACGCGTTGCCCACGGCGATCACCGGTTCGCCCGGCATCAAATCGCTGGAAATCCCGAACCGGATCACGGTGAACGGCTGACTGGCCTCGATCTTGATGATCGCCAGGTCGGTGGCCGGGTCGTGAGCGAGGAACTCGGCCACAAACTCGCGGCGATCGGCCAGCGTGACCTGGATCCGGTCGACGTTTTCCACCACATGATAATTCGTCAGGATGTAACCGCGATCGTCGATGATGATCCCGGTGCCCATCCCGTTCACTTGGCGAAAGGGATCGGTGCGGTGCGGATCGGGCGTTTCGGATCGGATGGTCTTCCGGCCTTGAATATTCACCACCGAGGGCCGAGCTTCTTGGACCGCTCGGACCACGGGCGTATGTCGCGGAGAATGTTGGCTGTCCGCCCAACTACGAATGCCCCCACCTGCGAGGGCGAGAAACACGAGCAGCGCCGAGAGGCGCGGCAGACCGTTCCGATGGCGATCAAGGGGTCGAAGCATGAGCGGCCGCTGTTCATGGGG
>SLEY01000662.1 GCA_007124535.1 Planctomycetaceae bacterium | reverse complement strand
TTTCGTGACCCCCGCTGGCTGACGGAGCCCGTCTTCGCGATGTTGCGCGAATCCGGTGCCGCCTTGGTGATCCATGACTTGATCCCGGATCACCCGCGGGTCCAGACCGCGGATTGGACGTACCGGCGTTTTCACGGCGATTCGTATGCCGGCAGCTATTCCCCCGAGACATTAAAGCGTGAGGGCGAGGAGATTCGCGGCTGGCTGGCGGAGGGCCGGGATGTCTATGCCTATTTCAACAACGATGCCGAGGGGTACGCACCACGAAACGCCTTGGAATTGCTGGACTACGCGGGTTAAGTCGAAGGGCCGGTCCAGGATGGCGGCGCCGGGCTACTGCTGGCAATGCGGGCAAAAGCAGGTGCGGCGTCCGCCCAACCTGGTTGTCTTCAGTTGGCGGTTGCATTTCGGGCACGGCCCGTCCTGCCCGCGGCGACGGAGCAGATAGGTTGGTGGAAACCGCGAGACCTCGGCCCCCTTTCGGATGGCGGTTTGCAGTACCCGATGCATGGCTCGAAAGATCGTTCGCCAGGCCTGGTCATCCAGCTCGAAAACACGGCGGTGGGGGGCAATACCGGCTTGAAAGAGGATCTCGTCGGCATAGATGTTTCCCACGCCGGCGAGCATCGATTGATCCATCATGGCCGACTTGATGGCGCTCCGGCGGCCCGCGAATCGCTCGGCAAGCCCCCGATCGGTCAACTGCTCGTCGAGCGCGTCGGGCCCGAGTTGATGCGACTGGAGGAATGCCTCGCGATCGTCCGTGATGGTGACGCGGCCGAGTTTACGTTGGCAGACGTACGCCAAACGGCCGTTTCCCGCGAAGCGGAACACGACGCGCGCGTGCTTGGGGAGTTCGTTGCTGCGAGCATAATCGAGGTAGCCCGTCATGCCGAAATGGAGCACCAAGCACGGCGGCGATTTCAGGTGGACGAACAGGAATTTGCCGTGCCGCGACGTGGCCTCCATCGACTCGCCCTGAAGGCACATCTGGAAGGGGCGGGCCGATATTCCGTCGAGAATGCCGGGATCGGGCACTTCGGTGGCGACGATTTCCTGGTGCAACGAGGTGTCGTCCAGGTACATCTTGAAGCATTCGACGTCGGGCAGTTCAGGCATGACAGGCACCGTGGATTCGGTCCAAGGAGGCAAACGGGTGAGGGGCGTGCAATCGGCGTGCCGATTGCGAACGTCCGGGCGCCCCCTGGCGGGCCAGCCGGGTCCGATCCGGGGTTTCCCGCCGCTGGCATTCCATTTGCACCGTGTCCAGGCAACGAGAGATGGGGGCGGCGCGCGGCGACGGCTTTCGCCCGCCAAGAACGCCGAGGCGAGTTCCCGGCGCGCGTTGCCTGACCATCGGATGATTTGCCGGATTTACCCGCAGGAGGTACGACTATGCGATTTGCTGACCAGAGCTACAATCTTCGCATCGAACTCGATACCAAGAATTGCACTCTTTCGCAGGCGGCCTTGGAGCAAATGGAAGCGGCGCTCGCCCCGTTACGGGAGCCGGTTCGCACGTTTCCCGTCTCCGATTGCTACATCACCATCGTGCACCATCCGACCCCCGAGGATTACCATGTCCGGGTCAGTTTGGTGCTGCCCAAGCGGACGTTGTTCACCGGCGAGCGGGACATCAATCCGGTTTCGGGCTTCAGCCGCTGTGTCCGAAAGCTGGTGAGCAAGTTGGAAGCGTACAAGGAAAGCCTGGGAACGAAGCCGGAGAGGAGCAAGGCGCGGGAGGGCACGATCCAGGAAGTGGTGCCCGAAGCCGAACCGGACATCGCCCAAATTCGGCACGCCCTTGCCGAAGGCGATTATGCGGCGTTCCGGCGGGCGACGTATGTGTACGAGGAGTCGGTGCGCAAGCGGGCCGGGCGATGGATCGAGCGGTACCCGGACTTCGAGGCGCGTCTGGGCGCCGCTTTCACGCTGGAGGACCTCGTGGAGGAGGTGTTTCTCAATGCCTTCGAGCACTTCGACCGTTGGCCCGAGGAACTCCGCCTCGGCGAGTGGCTGGAGGGTTTAATCGATCCTTCCGTCAAGGCGCTGCTGAAAGACCCGGAGGCCGAGCGTACCAATTTGGACGCCGTCCGCACCTACCGGGAAACGGCCGGGGAGCAAGGGTGAAGGTTCCCGGGGGAAATGGTGTCCTTGCGCCAGCCGTCGGTCCTGCATCCGCCGACAGGCTGGGGGATGGCGCGGGTTCCTGATGCGGTTTATCGGAAAGCACGGTGACAGGCCGTCCGGCCACTGCGTCAGAATGGCGTGCGGGGCGAGGAAACAAACGAGTGCCGCCCGGGGTTGTCGGAAACGAATGGCGGCGATTGCCCGGGGAGTCGCGGCATTTGGTATGCGATGTGCAGCGGTTCGGATGCGGACACGCATCCGATTGAGACCATGCCATGCCCATTCACAACACCGACATCATCCGAATCTTCAGCACGCTGGCCGATCGATTGGATAACCCAATGACGGATTTTGCCGGGTGGGTGGATGGTCTGCCCGCACGGCCCACTTGAACCGATGGAGAAGACACATGACCAGGTTAACGAAACGACAGAACGGAGCGGTCGTCTTGTGGCTGCTAATGGGGAGCTGGCTGGCTTTCTCGGGTTGCGAGCCGCAGGAGGGCCCGCAGGTTCTTCGCCAGAGAGGGGCGAACGA
>SLEY01000347.1 GCA_007124535.1 Planctomycetaceae bacterium | reverse complement strand
GGGTGGAGGGGACCCGCGGGCAACTGGCTCCCCTTCGCGAGCAGGTTCCGCGTTGGGTCCAGCAGGCGGGTCTCGTGTTGAGCGTTTTCTTTGTGTGTTTCGGTTTTTCGCAATTCGCCCTGGTCGTATGGGGCCTGCGGCCACTGTTGGCTGGGTGATCTGCTGGATAGGAACCTCCATCCGGAAGCCGATCCTGGAAACGGTGCCCGTGGAGGCGGACGGCCGGACGTGGAATCATCGACAAGAACATCCCCCGTGCGATCCCATCTCCCGGACTGCGGCCGACCCTGCGCGGCCGCGCAAAAAAAGTTCACGGAGATTTCTTGGCACCCCCTATTGCTTTTCCAGTTGGGGAACGTCACAAAGACCGCTGCACCGCCTTGTTCTGCGAAGCAAACGGTGCTGCAAGGGCAACGGCCGCTGGGTGGCCTCGCCTGTGTTCCAGTTTTTCTCGTTAGGAGGCCCAAAGTGGCTAAGAAGTTGTACGTCGGAAACCTGCCTTACGGCACGTCCGACAGCGAACTGCAGAGGTTGTTCGAAGAGTACGGGTCGGTCATGTCCGCTCAGGTGATCGTGGACCGCGACTCCGGACGCTCCAAAGGCTTCGGCTTTGTGGAGATGGGAAATCAGGATGAGGCCCAGTCCGCGATCGACGGACTGAACGGCCACGAAGTCAATGGTCGAGCCTTGACCGTCAACGAAGCGAGGCCACGCGAGGACCGCGGAGGCAGAGGCGGCGGACGCGGGGGTTACGGAGGACGACGCTACTAAGTCGATCCGCCCTGCGGCCTGAATCGAAAGTGCCCTTTCCAGGCAGCGGCCTTGGAAAGGGTTTTTTTCACCGCAGCCGACTGGCAGTGCAATTCCGCCCGCAGTCGCTCGTGTCCCGGAGCGATTGTTGCAAACCCCGTAGCAGCAACACTTTAGGTCTGCCCATCCCGGCGCGCGGGCCACTGGAAACCTGGGTTATCTGGGTTGCCTGCGTCACTGAAAACGTTTTTAGGGATCACAGCAACTTTTTTTCTTAGAAAAAGTTTAACGGTCCTGCCGGTTGTAACCGATACACAGAACACGGCACAACGGAACGTTCGCGCCTCTTGTGGTGGATCGGTGATACGCATGGCAGTTTGCAGCACGAATTCGACTCTCGGCTCTCGACCCCGTTGGAAGGATGCGGTTGGCGGGGCCTTATTCCTGGCAGGCATGATGCTGGTAATGCCGTTGCAGGCGTCCGGCCCGCTGCCGGGGAATCCGGGGCCAAGGTTGGCGCCCGGGATCCTGCGGGATCCGGCTCGCCCCGATCGTTTGCGCCTGACGCCGGCTTTGCCCCCCGGGCAACCGAATCGCTTGCTGCCCCGAGCGATGCCGCCGGCCCGGTATTCCGCCGCAGAGCCGCTGTTGGACCTGGATCCGCTCTGCGGGACCGGCCTCGGCACCCCGTTCGGGCCCGCCCGTCTGTGGGCCCGCGGTGACTATCTGTTGTGGTGGACACGCGGAACCGACCTGCCCGACTTGGTGACCGACGGGACGGCCGTGCTGTACGGTGGTGAAACCCGGCTGGATCAACTGCGAGCCGGAGGGCGTTTCCGCTTGGGTTGGTGGCTGGATCCCTGCCAGACGAGAGGGGTCGAATTCACCTATTTGGGCTTGATCGGCAGCAGCGACCGTTTCTTTGTCAGCTCGGACGACTCGCCAACGCTCCTCCGACCATTCTTTTTGCCGACCGGGGTTGCGGACAACCTGCAAGTTGCGAATCCGGCCTATCTGGATGGCACCATCGCGATCGATTTGGACACCCGTTTTCAGTCCCTGGATGTCGCTTGGCGGAGAGTCCTGTTCGACGCCGGCGACCGCCGCCTGGATCTGCTGCTGGGCTACCGCTACGCGGGGTTGCAGGAAGACCTGCAGATCGACCAGCAATCGACATTCACGGCAGGACGCCCACCGATCGCCGCCGGTACCGTGCTGACGTACTCGGATGAGTTTCGGGCGAACAATGTGTTCAACGGCGGGCAGCTGGGGCTGGTTTATCAGGTGGATCGGTGTGTTTGGCATTGGGAAGTGCTGGCACGCGTGGCCCTGGGCAACACGGCGACTCGAGTCAATGTGGACGGCCAAACAAACCGCTTTGTTCCGGATTTCCCTCTCTACACCATTGATGGCGGATTGCTGGCCCAGCCGACCAACATCGACCAGTTTGATCAGAACCGTTTTTCCGTGATCCCGGAAATCGGGGTGAACGTGTCCTACGACCTGACTTGCCGGTTGCGGGCCTCGATTGGCTACAGCTTCCTGGCATGGACCCAAGTCATGCGTCCGGCCGACCAAATCGATACGACGGTCGATAGGAGACACTTGGAGGGCGCTGGAGCCGCCGGGGGTGCAGTCGATCCCGCGTTTCCTGACAACACAACCACCTTCTGGGCCCAAGGGGCTCAGATCGGCTTGGAGTATCGTTGGTAAACCCTCGCACTTGGGGGCTCGTGGTTCTGACCAGCTTCCAACGGCTCTTCGGTTGGCCGCGGCATTGGTGCTTGGTGCTTGGCGCTTAGCCCAGGTTCGACAGTTTGGCAGTCAAAAATGCGTGAACGCCAGGATTTGCGCGGGGCGTGGAGGGGGAGTTTGTCCCTACACGCGGCCTGAACCCGGTGGCCTTGAAGCAACGGCT
>SLEY01000353.1 GCA_007124535.1 Planctomycetaceae bacterium | reverse complement strand
TCGTCATGTTCCGTATTGATCGTCCCCGGCACGGGCCAATCCATATTGGAAACGATCAACTCGCGGCCCCGTAACCGGATCTCGCAGGGTTGATCCAAACTGCCATCCGCGCCATCGGTATCCTCGTTCTGCGCCAGCGTCCGGACGCTGCCATCGGGGAAGACCATTTGGACGGCGTTCGCGCGGGAATCGGCCACGTAAATGACGTCCGTCACCGGGTCGTATTCCAGCCCGTCGGCACTCTTCATAAAGTCCGCCCGGGCGAAGATCGTGTTGCTGATCACTTGGCCATCGTCGTCGAATTCAAAGCGGTGGATGGTTCCATCCGCGAAATTGCTGACGTACAAGTAGCCCTCCGGATCGAAACAGAGCCCGTCCGCCCCCAGAGGCAACGTTTCGTCATGCGTTTCGATTGTGCCGATCAAGTAAGGGTCCTCGAGCAGGTTTTCGGCCAGCTGCACCGGTTCCTCGCCCTCCAAATCGTCCAGCGGGAAGCGAAAGACCCCACTGATGACGGGCATTTCGCTGGTGTCCAGTGCGGTATCCGCCACGTACAAATGACCTTCATGCACAATCAATCCATTGGGAATATTGAATCCGGTGATCGCCGGGCGCGAACCGACCGCTTCGCCGTCCTCGACCAGGATTCGCACCACACGCCCCATCCCCTCGGCCGTCATCTGGTAATCACAGACGAACAGATCGTCGTCGGGAGCCCCCCAGATGCCCAACGCACCGAACGGCTCACCCGTTTCGGGATGGTCCGGCAGCATGTAAAACACCTCGGCCTCGTTCTCCAGCGTGATCTTCATGACCAACGGCTGTTGTTCCAGATTGTTGAAGTTCGGGACGGTCAGGTACAGGTTGCCATCGGGCAAGACGTACATGGCGTCCGGAGTGTTCACGTATTCGTTGGGCAAGGTGATCAGCAGTTCGGGGGTTTTTAAGCCCGCCGCTCCCATTCCAGAGTCGTCTGCCGGCTGAGCCGTCGCAGCAGCGCCTTCTCCCGAGGGGTCTGCGACCATAATTTCGTCGGGGCCGCCACATCCAACCCCCGCTACCAGTACGGCCCAGCCCACCATGAGTGCCACCCGTTGTCGTCCCCAAGCCATCACATGTCTCCTTTACCGAATAATAGGCACGAATCTCTTGAATCCACCGCCCGCTACCATAGGTCCTTTAGGTCGGTGTGTCAACGATCAGGGGCCTGCGGATCGAATCCCTTTGACGTGCCGGACTCGGAAACTACGATAGAATAAAGAAAGCGATCCGAAAACTCGACTCCGCCGCCCTATTCTGAGAGCGTGAAAGTTGCCCGATGAGTAACGACCCGAGCAAATTCGAATTCGACGATGCCGAAGATGCCTCGAACGAACTGGACTTCGAGGACCTGGAGCAGGAAGCCTCCGATTTTTCCAGTGACCTGACCGAAGACGAGTTTTCGGACGACGTGGAAGACTTGACGGAGGCGGAGCCAACGGACGAACACGGCGAAGGCCTTCCGGACGACGTGGGCGAAAGCGAGGAAGCGGAAGGCGACGAGGTCGTGGCGGAAGCAGGCGACGAATCGGAAGAAGCAACCGACGATTCCGCAGAGACCGACGAATCGGAGGAAAAGCCCCGGCGTTGGTTTTCCGGCATGAAATGGGACCTCTACACTGTCATGCTGGGGATGTCGTTGATCGCCGTTACCATCGCTTGCCTGCTGCTGTATCTGGAATTGCAACAGTACAGCCCGTTCCCGTGGTGGCGGACCTCGGGCGTGGTCGAGGGGATGTGATCCCGCGCGCGGCAACTCCTGTCCGATAAGCATCGCGCCTCCCCCAGCCCGGAGTGCAAGGGCCCTTTCGCCGTGATACGGCCACTTGCGTCCGCGGAAGAATTCCGGCCGGGGGGGGCGAATGGATGGGTGCTGGGGTATAATCCCGGCATGCTCAACGCACCCGGTGTCCGTCAACTCCCCGAAACCACTTCGCTCGACGATTCCGATCCATCATGACAGCAATCCCGCGATTGCCCGCCGTGCCCGGTCCGATCCGTGAACGGGTTCGCTCTGGAGTGACCTTGGTGGAATTGCTGGCGGTGATCGCAATCATCGGGATCCTGCTGGGCCTGCTGCTGCCGGCCGTCCAATCGGCTCGCGAATCGGCTCGGCGAACCGAATGCTCGCATCAACTGAAGCAACTGGGGCTGGCCGCTCATAATTTCCACAACAGCTTCGATCGCCTGCCACCCGGATATCTAGGTCCGCTGCCCGCTGTCCGCGTTCCTCCGTTCCATGACCAGTACGTCGGGGTCATCCCGTACCTGTTGCCTTACCTGGAAGCGGCGGACGTTTTCGAGCGGATCGATACGGAGATGCGTCTGGAACGCCATGTGCCCGGCGGTTGGTGGTCCCAACCGGCCAGCTGGGCCGTTTCCCAGACGCGGATCGGCATGTTGGTGTGCCCTTCCGATGATCCGTATTCTTCCCGCCAAGGAACGTTTGCGGGCTTGCACGTCTACCACAACGCGGAGGAAGGGATGGTCTTTTTGAATGGTTTGTACATGCCCAACGCGAGTGCCGGAGATCAATTGGGTCGCACCAATTATGTGGGCTCGGCGGGCGGCATGGGGGAAACCGGCAGCTCCCATTGGGATCGCTTTCGCGGCGCGCTGACCAACCGTTCGCAGAATCGGCTGACCGACATCGTGGACGGGACGGCCAACACGTTGCTGTTTGGCGAAGCCGTAGGGGGGCACACGGAGGGCCGCCGCGATTTCTCGCACAGCTGGATGGGCAGCGGTTCCTTGCCGCTCGCCTGGGGGCTGGGGGACCGCGCCTACAACCGCTTCAGCAGCTGGCATCCCGGCGTGGTTCAATTCGGTATGGCCGACGGATCGGTGCGTCCGATTTCGATCGACATTGACGGCGACTCGTTAATCCACCTGGGAGGCATTGCCGACGGTCACGTCGTGCAACAGGCGGGGGTCCGATAAGCATCGGCAGATGCCAAGTCGCCGAGCCTGCTGTGCCAGCCGGATCAACAGATGCGGGGCATTTGTTCGCCGGAGAGCATGTCCAGGAGGCGCCCGCTGCCCCACGGGTTGCGCAATTCGACAACCCCGGCGGGGCCGTCGGTGACTGAGCCGAGGCAGGCCGGCGCGGGAGCGCCGGGATGGGCGTGGAGGATCGCCAGGGCGGCTTCCTCGGCTTGCGGGGCCACGAACGCCACCAAGCGTCCTTCGTTCGCGACGTACAGGGGGTCCAGCCCCATCAGTTCGCAGGCGCCCGCAACCTGCGGTTCGATCGGAATGCTGGATTCGTCCAGGGCGATGGCCGCGCCCGCTTGTTCGGCGATTTCGATCAGGGCGGCGGCTAATCCCCCTCGAGTCAAATCACGCAGGCAATGCAGGTCGCCGCCCAAAGCTCGCAGCGCGCCGACCA
Organism: Planctomycetaceae bacterium; assembly: GCA_007124535.1. Classification (GTDB taxonomy): domain Bacteria; phylum Planctomycetota; class Planctomycetia; order Pirellulales; family Pirellulaceae; genus SLMF01. The sequence continues at coordinate 6,902 of SLEY01000353.1, read as the reverse complement.
AATCCGCCAGACCCGCGCAATCGCTGGCCAATGCCCCCTCGAAATCCAGGCCCTCCCGGACGGACATGATCGCGATCCCATGCCGCCCCAAATCGCCACTGACCACGATCCGATCCCCCGCCCGGACCCGCGCGGGAGAAACCTCGATCCCCGGCGGAACTGTTCCCACGCCCGCCGTGTTGATGAAGATCCCATCGCCTTTGCCCCGATCCACCACTTTCGTATCGCCCGTGACAATCGATACGCCCACTTCGGTCGCCGCCTGCTGCATCGAAGCCACCACCTGCCGTAGCGTGTCCATCGGCAGACCTTCTTCCAGCACCAGGGCACAGCTCAACCAGCGCGGGATCGCTCCGGCCATCGCCAGATCATTGACCGTCCCGTAGACCGCCAATTTGCCGATATCGCCGCCGGGAAAGAACAGCGGACTGACAACGAAGCTGTCCGTGGTGAAAGCCAGCCGCTGGCCCTCCCATTCCAGGATGGCGCTGTCATGAGCGGGTCCCGGGGTCCGGCCCCCGGCGAACTCGGGCAGCAAAACCCGCTCGATCAGCTGGTGCATCAGCCGGCCACCGCCGCCGTGAGCCAATTGGATCGTAGCCGTATCGGTTCGGGGCACGGGACAGGTACGGCGGGTGAGGTCCGGTACGTGGTCGGTCATGGGGGCGTAAGGATTCCTGACAAAATAACCGGGGGACACGTCGGCATTGCCGACGCAGGACGGGAACACGGACGCGGAATTACGGATCGCTCAGCAACACCCCATCTTCGCCTTGCGACGTGACATCCACAACCCGCTGACCGTCCACGATAATCTGGTACGTCAGCCCTTCCGGGGCCTGGATCGTGGCTCGTCCCTCGTGGAGTTCGACCGGAAAGGGACTGACCACACGATGCGTTTCGTCCGCTGCGACCGCCAACCCCGCCGGGCGGCCCTCGATCTGCAGCCGCAACTGGACCAGGACCCCGGGATGGATGTCGTAGGGAAACCGCATTTGCGTTTCCAACTGGAACGCGTCCGGCAACATGCCTTGGGAGGGCCCGTCGGGATACTGCTGTTGCTCGCCACTGATCAGAATGCCCTCGGCCACCTGCCGCCAGTCCAAGGTGTCGTCGTGGGCGGCCAGCATGAGCAGCGCGTGGGCGTAGACCGTTCCACACCATTGCACCGGCAAACCGATCCAGACGGGCCGCTGCCAATTCGTGGCGCCGTACACGGCGATCGTGGAATAGGCCATGATCGGTTGATTCGACCACTGATAGACGAAGGGCAAGCCGGTGAGGGCCCAGCGGCGCGCGGCCTCCCGATAGGAGGCCTCGCCCGTCAATTCGTAGGCTCGCACGTGGGCCCAAACCAACTGGGCCGACGCTAACACGTCCGGAGTGTGCAGGGAAATCTCCCAGGTCTGCGAGCCGCGGGGCGTCCGGAACCGCCGGATGAATTCCAGTGTCCGCAGGGCGGCGTCCAGCGATTCCTGATTGCCCGTATAACGCGCGTGTTCCAACAGCACGAACGCCGGCCGCGCACAATGCCCGCTGGCCGTATCCTCAAAGTGACCTCGCAGGTACTTGCCGTCGTAACGGTACGAACCGTCCGGCAACTGGGTGCGACGCAGCTGAGCCGCCTGGCCGTCGATGATCTGCAGCCATTGCCGCGCGCGACCGCTCACCAGAAAGCTGGTCGAATTGCGCACGTGGGCTCCGCCCAACTGCAGGCGATCGACCGGCGGCATTTCACCCGTCATCCGAAAAATAGCCGAAGCACAATCGCCGAAGGGGGCGCCACGATCCGGCATGCTCCGCACCCCCGGCAAGACCGCATGGAACCAGCCGCCCGTTTCCGGATCGTAGGCCCGCCCCCGGTACGCGGCCAGCGACAGCTCCATCTGCGCTTCCCGAGTCCGCGGGACTTCGGGCAAAGGCGGCAGACCACGCCGTTGCACCGCCCACAGGATCGCGTCCTCCAACCGACCCCCGGCCGTCCAGCCGTCCGCGACCCGCAACGTGACGTCGATCCGGCGACCCTTGAGCGACATGCGATGGCCCGGTGCGTAGTCAATAAAGTCGGGCGCCGCAAACGTCGGCTGCAGTTCCGTATCCTCCCACAGCATGGCCACGCTCGTGCGATCCGTCACGAACGCCATCAGCGGCATCGTCACGTGCATCGGGTCCGGCTCGAAACGCAAGTGATCCTCGGTTTCGATGTCCCGCCGCGAACTGGATTGCTCGCCCCGCCCCAAATACTCGACACCGGACAACAAGCCCTGCTCCAAGCCGCCGAATGGGCGCACGACCGGCCCTTCCACTTCGTGTTCGCTGTCGATTTGGATAGCCAACTGGCCGTCTTCGGTCGAACCGAGTGTGAGTCGAATCCCCTCGCCCGTGAAGTCCAGCGGCCACGCGTCCGGCTCCAAGGATTCCCAGTTCGGCAGTTCGCCATCGATATGGGCCAGGGGAGCCAGGGCGGCCACTTCCTCTCCGTCCCGCACCAGCCGAGCGTACGAACCGTCGGAAGCCACATGAACCGCGATTCCCGGCAACTCCCGCACCAGTTCGTCCGCCGCACCGGACATGCGGTAGCTCCATAACCGCCGCTCGATCGGTGGCAGACCCTCAGCGGACACCCTCACGGGCAGCGAAACCAGCGGCGGTTGCTGCGGCGCCGTGACCGGAACCGGGGTGTCATCGGCCGCCGCCAAAACCACCGGCTGGTCGTTGACCGTCGCCTGGACCGAGGCGCTCCCATGATTACGCACCACCACGCGAGCCGGCTGCGCTTCCGGCGTCTCCACCCGCACGATTTCCAGCGGATGGTACGCTCCGGCCAGCAATTCGATCCAATCCACCTGGATGTGCCCTTCCGCCATCCCCGGATCCAGACGCAGGGCGGTCAGCCCCCCATCGGTCGACAGCGGTACGGTGTATTCATGCCATCGATCATCATGGTGCAACGTGAACGTGGATTGGCGGTCCGCAGCAAACCCGCGGCTCTTTTGGCTGGCCCAGAAAAACTGACCTTCCCCTCGTGTCTTCAGCCGCATACGAATCCGCACCGCCAGTTCGCTGTGCTCCGTATCCACGCCTGTCACCAAGTAAGGATCGACCCCGCGGGATGTGATGTGCAAGAGGCCCTCGCGTGCCTCGATCGTACAGTCATTCACAGCATCCCAGCCCTGGAGACCATCGGCAAAGTCCCACCGTTGCAACGATTCGCCCAATACAAACGCGCGAGGATGAGGATTCGGCAATTCTTCGGCACGCCCCCCAACGCCCGGCAGCACGATCCACAGCAGCAGCAAGGCTACCCATCGGAGGTAACTGATTGGCCCCAGTACAAAACCGAAACAACGCATAAGTGCCTTTCGCAAAGTCATACTGCGCGCGGCAGAGATTGTCTCGTGCCCCGCGAGAGTCAAGATTTACGGTGGTATTTCAGCTCCGCCCGATCAAGCCAACTTGAAATGGGCGCCCCCTATCGTCCCCCCCGAGTACAAGGGGGCAGGAGATGGGCGGCTTCGCGTGATGCCTGCGTTCCCCTCCCCCCTTGCACTCGGGGGGGTGGGCGATGCATATCGGACAATCCCTGCCGCGCACGGTATACAAAGCTGACGCAGAACGAAAGCGGCGTCAAGCCACCGGGGTCCGAAACGGCCCGAATCTGCGGAGAGAGGCCGACCCGAAGAAATCGCCGTGATTCTTCAGGCATCCCCGCTCGCCAGGGGCGAAATGCATCGGGGCCCTTCGTTTTGCGGATTGTTGACCCAGGGATCGACGGGATCAAGACAAAGCCAACGGGGGTTCACCGCCTGAAGCACCTGTTGGCGTTCGAGTTTGTCCTGAGGGTCCATCGTCATCCAGCGTGCGGGGGCGTCGTCTAGCAGGACCACCGGCACGCGTGGATGGATCGCCCTCATTTCTTCGGGGGCTTCCGTGGTGAGGATCGTGCAAGATCCGACGGTCTCGTTGTTTTGGGGGTCTCGCCAAGTCTCCCACAGTCCGGCCAAGGCGAAGGGTTGGTCTTGTGGTAGACGGATGAAATACGGTTGTTTGCCGTGCGGTGTTTTTTTCCATTCGTAGTAGCCATCGGCCAGGATCAGGCATCGCCGGTGTTGGAAAGCGGCGCGGAACGCCCGCTTTTCGGCGACCGTTTCTGCCCGGGCGTTGATCATGCGCGCTCCGATTCGGGGATCGTCTGCCCAGGCCGGTATCAAACCCCAGCGGAGAAAAGTGAATTCGCATTGGCCGCCAGCGCCTGCCCGAATGGCGGCCACCGGTTGGGTGGGGGCGATATTGAAACGAACCGGAAAGTCCTCGGGCAGTTCGCAGGCAAACTGCTCCGCCAATTGGCGGGGAGGAGTTCGCAAGGTGAATCGGCCGCACACGGGAAGGCCTCCTTTCGTGTGAAGTTGCGTTCGATTGATGATTTGCTAAGATAACACGACTTCGACGCGGACCTCCCGCGGCGAGTGAACCATGCGGTTCTTCGCCGCGTAGGAGCATACCTAAAGCGTCTGCCATGACACGATATTGGCTGCTTGATCCCGAATCAGCGGGTTCAACCCTCCCTCACCCGTTACAAAGCGTTGATACCGAGTATGTTAGACAATCATGACAAATCCGGCTCCCGGAGCGGGGCGGCGATGATCGAAGCCGAGGGGCTTTCGAAGTTCTATGGCCCGTTTGCGGCGGTCCGTGACGTGACGTTCCGCGTTTCGCAGGGCGAATTGGTCGCCTTCCTCGGTCCGAACGGCGCCGGCAAGAGCACCACGATGAAGCTGTTGACCGGTTACATCGCCCCATCCGAAGGGGTGGCCCGAATCGGCGGCTTCGATATGGCCAAGGAGCGATTGGCGGGCTCCGCTCGTCTGGGCTACCTCCCGGAAAACGGGCCCCTTTACCCCGATATGACTCCTCATGCCCTGTTCGATTTCTTCGCGGACGCGCGGGGCATGTCCAAGAGTTACCGCCGCCAACGAATCGATGCGGTGGTCGAACTATGCATGCTGGGCAGCGTGTTCCACAAACCGATCAGTAAACTGTCGAAGGGATACCGCCAGCGGGTGGGTATGGCCCAGACGCTGCTCCATGAGCCGGACGTGCTGATCCTGGACGAGCCGACGGCCGGCTTGGATCCGAACCAGGTCCGAGAAGTCCGCCGCACGATGCGCCGTTTGGGAGAGAAGCGGACGATTCTTTTGTCGACGCACATCCTTCAGGAAGTCGAAGCGATGGCCAGTCGGGTGATCATGATTAACGAGGGGGTTTTGGTCTACGACGGACCCGTGGCAACGTTGGCGAACGAACCGGGCGGATTGGACGGGGCGTTCCAGCGATTGACGCGGTCCGCGGTGGCCGCCTGATCCAAATCTTCAACAAACCATCAGCAAAGACCGAGCCATGTTGAATTCTTTGTTTTCGCTCTTGTTAGGCGGCGTTGTCGTCGGTGAGAGCGGCCTGAATGTCCGGATGTTGAATTCTTTGTTTTCGCTCTTGTTGCGCGACGTGATTTTTTTGGCCATCCTGGTGGCGATCGTGGCCCCGATCTGTATGGCGAAAAAGGCCACCTGGGCGGTGCTCAAACGGAATTTCGTGGGGTATTTCAGTAACCCCACCGGGTATGTCTTCCTCTGCTTGTTCGTCTGGTTGACGTCGTTTGCCGCGTTCTGGCCGCATGAGTTCTTCAATGCCAATCTGGCGAACCTGAACCAATTGAATCGCTACCTGCCCTATATCATGCTGATCTTCGTGCCGGCGATCACGATGAGCATCTGGGCGGAGGAACGGCGTCAGGGGACCGACGAATTGTTATTGACGCTTCCGGCGGGCGACTTTGACATCGTGGTGGGCAAATACCTGGCGGCGGCGGCCATCTTCACGACCTCGCTGCTGTTTTCCCAGTTGTGCAACTTCGCGGTGCTGGTCTCCCTGACCTTGGGCGATCTGGATACGGGCTTGTTCTTCGCCACGTACTTGGGCTATTGGCTGGTCGGCATGGCCATGCTGTCCGTGGGGATGGTGGCTTCGTTCTTGACCAGCAATCTGACGGTCGGGTTCATTTTGGGGGCCCTGTTCAACGCGCCCCTGGCTTTCGCCGCCCAGGCGGATCTGATCATCCCGTCGCCGACCCTGGCTCGGTTGATCGCGGGCTGGAGTATCACGGCCCAGTTCGACGATTTCGGACGCGGCGTCATCAGCCTTTCCTCGATCGCCTATTTTGCCATGATCGTGGTCGTCGGATTGTACCTGAGCATGATCCTGATCGGTTCGCGGCATTGGTCCGGCGGCCGGGACGGCACGCCCATGCTGGGACATTATCTGACGCGGACGATCGCCTTGGTCGCCATCGCTTTGGGGATCACCTACGTTTCAGCCCACAACGAGGTTTTGAGCAACGTACGGCGGGATATGACCATCGGGCGGGTCAGCTCGTTGTCACCCACCACACGGCGTTTGATTCGGGAACTGGATGCCCAGCACACGGTGAACATCGAAGCCTTCATCAGCGCTCAGGTTCCGGAGATCTATGCCCAGACCAAAGCGGATCTGTTGTCCATGCTGAAGGAGTTCCGCGTGCTGGCCGGTCCGGACCGGATCAACGTCCAGATCCACATTTTGGACGAGGCCCAGGAGGCATCGATCGAAATCGCCTCCCTGGCCGAACAGCGGTACGGCATCCGGCCCCAGCCGGTGCGGACACGCACACGAGGCACGATTCGCGATGATGAGATCTTCCTGGCCGCCGCCTTCACCTGCGGTTTGGAAAAAGTCATCGTCCCGTTTTTCGACTACGGTATCCCGGTCGAATACGAACTGACCCGCTCGATCTGTACCGTGGCTCAAGCCGAACGGAAACGTGTGGGCATCGTGCGGACCCAGGCTCAGATGTTCGGGGGCTTCTCCTT
>SLEY01000496.1 GCA_007124535.1 Planctomycetaceae bacterium | reverse complement strand
TCAGCTGTTCGAACAGCGTCCTCAATAAATCCAGGGTCACGCCATAACCCGCAATCGAGACCAGATTCTTGCGGGCGTGCTCCGTTTGTCGCAGCCCCAGCCGCCGCAGGTGATCGGCAGCCCAATCCGGGTCGTCCAAACAGCGGATCAGTCGGTCGTGGTCCATAAAGTCAGGCTCCGTCGCATCCCATCCTTTCCCTCCGAAGGGGAGCGCGCCCTGCCCACCCTCCAGATCGCCGCCGGGCAACGATACCCCGCGTCGCCGCTCGCATCTTACAATGCTTTCAAGGCTCGAGGTAGTTCGTCATACGGGAAAAGCCGGTGATAGTCCAATAATCCCGCCAACGCCCGGGATTCCACCCGGTGACCCAGTTCGTCCAGAATCGCGATCGGATTCAAACCGCCCGCAATCACCACCCCCAAACGGCCATGCGTGACGCTCTGCCCCAACAACGCCTGACCCGGCCAGCCAATCTCCAGCAGGCCCCCCAAGCCCACCGCGATCAGGCGGTCGTTCATGTTCAGCACCAGTTCGCGACTGTCCGCCGGCAGCTCGCGAAAACTGGCCCCAATCAAACCGTTGCCCGTCTGCAGGGCACCCCGATAATTGGTCATTCCGCTGCGGCTGAATATCTCCAGCGGGTCGATCGTGGTGCCCTCGTACAAAATCGCCTCGACAAAGCGGAGCGGGCGGCCGTCGCTCAATTCCAACAGCCCGCCAAACCGCGAGTTCGTCGGCACCCCATGCTTCAACAGCACCCCGTTCATCGTGATGGAACAAACCGTGCAGAAACCAATTCGATCGGAAGGTATCGCCAAGCTCCCCAACGTCTCCCCGGGCGCCAGCAGGGCGATCCGACTGCCCATCGCAAATCCCTTGGCGAACACGCCACAAATCTCGTCGGTACCGTTTGCCAGTTCCTCCCGCTCGACCAGCGTCAGGTTGACCACGACCGTACCCGTCCGGGTGGCCAGATCGAACGACATGTTGAACGTCATCTGGTCGATCTTGGCGGACAGAAAGGCCACGCTTGCCAGGTGGGGCGCCGCTCGCAATTCGGCCAAACCGCGGTCACTGATCACGTGCCCTCGCCGGCCGCGGGAAACCGTCAGGCCGTCCCCGTCCATCTGGCTTAGATACAGCCGCACGGTACGCTCGCTCAACTGGTATCCGGCTCGCTCCAATTCCCGGGCGATGCGAGCGGAGGTGGCCGGGGCGCTGGCTTTGCCAAGCACCTGAAGGATCTCGGCGCGATGACGTTGGGTTTTTTCCATGACAAATGACATTGGCAGATCGGCGGGTACCGGACAGCAAACCTGCCGCCTGCCCGCCGGGACCTCTCCGGTAAGTTACTCCACAGGCTCGCGATAGCAGATTGCCCACTGGGACGGTGTGTTGGCATGGATCCGCAATCGTTGCGCCTGCTCCTGGCCATCCGAAAAATCGATCACTCGCAACAAGGGCGCCCAACGCCCGGCGTCCGGTACCAGTTCGGTCAGCCGATTCGGCGATTTCAGGAAGAAGTCGCGGTTCCAGACGTTGCCGGGCCGATCGGGGAACAGGGCCAAGTACAGGATGTCCATTTCCACCAAGTCGTTGAAAAAGTGCGTGCCCAGCGAGACATCGGGAATCAGATCCTCGCGCATGGCCACGATCTCGCAGATCACCGAGGCGGTATCGATTTCGCCGAACGAGACGGGCACGCCCAGCGAGGGACTTTGGGTCCCCCAACGCCCCGGTCCGATCAGCATCAGATTCTCCGGAGTACGCCGCCGTTGGGGATGCAGCACGCGGCCGATCAGCCGGGCCAGGGCGTAGCGGTCGGCGATCGGCAATTGCCCATACAGCATCGGCTCGACATACACCACCCGGTCGATCCGATTCATCCGGCTGGGCCCGATCACGGCCCCCCGGGTCTCCAGCACGATGTCGGACGAGGGGACGGATTCGGGCGGCTGGCTTTCCGGAACCCCGGTGGCCACCTGCAGCGGGCGGCACTGGACCAGATTGATCTTGTAATCGTCGCGGGCGAAGAAGTTGGCGGTGAACTCCAGATCGACGGGCGAACCGTAGGCCGCCTGCAGCGTGGCCAGACTCTGACGCATGTCTTCGACAAACGAACTCTGCGTCAGCAACGGGTCGAACGTCAGCACCAGCGAACTGCGGGGGTCCAGGCCTTGGGACACCGCCCAAGCGGCCAATTCGCGATCCTCCGATGCGAACATGGACCAGGGCAAATTCTCGCAGCGCGTGGCCAGATCGGCAAAGTCGCGGGCGGCCAACTGCCCCGATTCGAGATCGATCACATCGGCCCGCCGCTGCGAGTGCTGCCGCACCTCTTCCGCACCGCTCTCCGGACGCCGCTGGGGATCGTTCAATGCCACCACGCGCGTGTAATCGTCGTCCGAACGATCGACCGCCCGCGTCCCCAAACCGAACACCAGCCGCACCATGCCGGCCTCCGGGTCGATGTACGGATGCCAGACATAGGGGTTGAACGAGTAACCGACGCCGGCCAACTGGGGAAAAAAACTGGAACCGTAATGCGAACCCGATACCCGCTGGACCAGCAGCGACATCTGCTCGTCATGCTCCAACAAACCCCGCTGGGCCCGGTAACGCAAGGCCTTCTCGCTCATCGTGCTGGTATAGATCGTGCGGACGGCGGAGACGAAGT
>SLEY01000450.1 GCA_007124535.1 Planctomycetaceae bacterium | reverse complement strand
TGCAAGAGCGTCTGGAAGATCGGCGCGAGGAAACGTTTGAAGAGGCGGACGGTGAGGTCACTTGGGTGGATCAGAACTCCCAGATGGTCTGGATCAATCTCGGCTCCGCCGATGGCTTGCGTCGGCAAATGACCTTCAGCGTCTACGACCGCCGGCACACGGGCGTGGAAAGCGCACCGATCAAGGGACGCATCGAGGTGACTCGAGTGATGGAATCCCGTCTGGCCGAAGCTCGGATTTTGGAAGACGACCTCTCCGACCCGATCATGCAGGGCGATATCATTTACTCGCCGTCCTTCCGTCGAGGGCAACGCACCCACTTCGCCTTGGTCGGAATCATGGACATCACGGGCGACGGACGGAGTGATTTGGAGCGGGTCAAGAGTCTGATCACCGCGAATAACGGGGTGGTGGATGCCGAGCTTCAACCGGATGGCACGATCGTCGGGCAGATGACCTCCACAACCCGCTACCTGGTCCGAGGGGAGTCGCCGACGGATAAGTCCAATGAACGTTTGATGCAAGGCTATTCGGAGATGATCGGTGAAGCCACCCGCCAAGGGATCCAATCGATGTCTTTGGAGAACCTGCTCGATCGCATGGGCTACGTCCCCGGCAGCCGAGTGGTGCCCATGCAGCGGGGCGCCGGTACCGTGGAAGCCGAGGCGAACGGCGGTGAATTCCAGAGACGCCAGCCGAGATCGGCTTATTAGGATCGCGAATCCACCAGGAGGCGATGCCGCGCCTCCCCGTAGGTAGGGAATCATTCCTGCCCGACGGACGTGTGATCTTCGACAAGAGCGTCCCCTGGATCACGAATCCCTCACTGCGTATCCACCCGTGGGGATCGTCGCCGAAGAATGCCCGACCTCCGGATCGATTCGTGCATCTCGGGGACGTTCTTATGGCGAGGAACCAATGCGGTACAAGTGTCGCTCGCTGCGCAGGTAGATCTGCCCCCGGGAAATGGCGGGTGAAGCATAGACGTTTTCGCCCAGGGGATTCTCGGCGACGATTTCCAGGGTGTCCGCCGGACGGATCACCGTCGTCACCCCCTCGTCGGCCACCAAATACACCAGTCCGCCGGCGGTCACCGCCGAAGCGCTGTAACCGCGGGCCAGACGCTCCCGCCAAATCCGTTCGCCATCGCTCGCCCGGAAACAATTCACCGTGCCCCGGTCATCCGAAACAAACAACCGGTCGGCCAGAACCACCGGGGACGGCACATAACAGCGGGCTTGCGTCGAATGCCATTCCACATGGCTGTCTGTCACGTTGCCCGAACCGTCCGGACGGATTCCCATCACGTGATACGTGGGAAACCCGGCCGTCATGAAAAACAGTTGGCCGTCGTAAACCAGCGAGGCCACAAACTGCTCGGTCGGCCCCTCGATCCACCAGTGCATTTCCCCCGTGCTCGGATCGTAGCTGGCTATGTGCTGGCTGCCGGACAACACCAGTTGCGCGCGGCCGTCGATCTCCCGAATCAAGGGCGTCACGTAGCTGCGGGTCCGGTTCCACCGCTCAACCTTCCACACCGTTTCACCCGTGGCTCGATCCAGAGCCACCAGGTACGAGTCGCCGTCGTGGTCGCCATTGACGATCACCCGATCTTCGAACAGCACCGGATCGCTGCGATAGCCGTGCACGCTGGAGAAATCGCCCGGTTCCACTTGCCAGCGGCGATTGCCCTGGAAATCATAAGCGGCCACCACCATCCGGCCGATCGGGATTCCGCGCCGCCGCGGATCGTCCTCGGGCCCGAAACGCTGATCGCTGACGTCCAGGAACGTGACATAAACCAATTCACCGTCCGTGGCCGGCGTCCCCGAAGCATGGCTGTTCAAACGATGCTTGCGCTCGAGCGGCGAGCGGATGACGGTCCGCTGCCAGCGGAGTTGCCCGCTCTGGCGGTCGAAACACAACAGCACCCGCTCCAGACTCTCGGTCAGGCAGGAGACGGTGAAGATATGGTCGCCCCACACGATCGGGGAGGCATGGCCGATTCCGGGCACCTCGGTTTTCCAAACGATGTTTTCCCCCGTCAGGCCATTCCAGTGGGTTGGCACGCCCGCTTCGCGACTGGTGCCGTCCCCGCGTGGACCGCGCCAGCTCGGCCAGTTCTCCACTTCGGACCCCGCCGACCAAGTCGCGCAGGCGATCAAAACGCCCCCACAAATCGCCATCGCCACACGTCCTCGCTCCCGTTGCCACCGCATGCCGTTCCTCCCGACAAAGTCCTGAACTTTCGACCGCCAAGCTCGTTTCATTGAACCATATCCGCCTGCCGCGTCAACAACCGGGGGCTCACCGTAGCGAAACCGGCATCCATCGGTTAGAATCTAGCACAATTGCCGAAACCGGAAGCCCCCGGCTCTGGTTCATTTGACTGGCGGGGCGTCCCAACATTTGACTGAGGAAACCGACGATGTGGCAACGAACCGAACTGTTAACGTGCCGGCTGTCCGTAAGCGCCCTGCTGGTCGTCACCTTCGCCTGGAGTTCCCCAGCCGATTCCAGCGAAACGATGCGATCGCCAGGCCCCCAGACCATGGTACTGGCTGAGGACGGTGGCTGGGGTTATGCCGGGCGGCATGCCGTGGTGGCTCGAAATCGGCTGTTTTTCTCGTATCTCGATCAACAGGGGGGCACTTGGGTCGCTTCGCTCGATTTCGATA
>SLEY01000017.1 GCA_007124535.1 Planctomycetaceae bacterium | reverse complement strand
TGCTCCAGCCGCGCAATGCGGAAGCGGAAGTGGCCTTGAAGCGTTTCGAACGCGAGATCGTGGCCGCCGGCCAGCTGTCGCACCCGAATATCGTCACCGCCTTCGATGCGGGAGTCGACGCGGATTTGCATTATTTGGTGATGGAGTACGTCGAGGGCTGCGACCTCAGTTCGTTGGTGAAACGCGAGGGCCCCCTGGGGGTTGAGCGGGCACTGGATCTGATCATCCAATCCGCGCGGGGACTGGCTTATGCTCACGCTCGGGGGATCGTCCATCGGGATGTCAAACCGAGCAATCTGTTAGTCGATATCGAGGGGACCGTGAGGGTTCTGGATTTGGGATTGGCCCGTTTAGCCTGGAATCCGGGCCAGATCTGCTCTGAGGAAGAGCCGGTCACCGAGACGAACCAGATTGTGGGAACCGTCGATTATATGTCGCCCGAGCAGGCCGATGGCAGCGGTCAGATCGATGGCCGATCGGACATTTATAGTTTGGCATGCACGTTCTATCGCCTGCTGACCGGCCAACCGCCCTACTCCGGCGATTCCCTGGTGGCCAAGCTGGTCGCCCATCGCACGGCGGAGATCCCCCTGTTACGGGAGGCACGTGATGATGTACCCGAGGCTCTGGATCGCGTCTATCAGCGGATGATGAGCAAGCGGCCGGAGGACCGGTACCCGACCATGCAAGCCGCGATCGACGTTCTTTCGAAATGCCTGGATGATTTGCAACGAGGCAGTCACCGCGAATCACCGGCTCCGCGAGCGCCTTGGATGGCCCCAGGAGGTTTGCCCGCGGAGGCCACCCAAATGATCCAAGCGGTCGAGGACACGGACGGGGCGCAGACGAACGCCGGAATGACCGCACGGGACGAATTGGCCGTCGGCATCGATTTGGGAACCACGTACTCGGTGCTGGCGTATCGGACCCCTGACGGTCGGCTGCAAACGTTTACCAATGCCGAGGGAGATAAAGCCACTCCGAGCGTGGTGTTATTTGACGATCAGGAGGTGATTATCGGCAAGGAAGCGATCAAGGCCATGGCGACGGACATGGAGTTGATTGCGGAAAGTGCGAAGCGTGAGCTGGGCCATCGCCACTTTCACAAGTGTTTTGCCGGAGCCACCTATCCGCCCGAGGCTCTACAGGCCTGGATCTTGAACAAACTGCGGTGCGACGCTTGGCAGACCCTGGGACGATTTCAGAAGGTGGTGATCACGGTGCCGGCCTATTTCGACGAAGTGCGTCGCAAGGCGACCCAAGATGCGGGGTTTATGGCGGGTTTCGAGGTGCTGGACATCATCAATGAGCCCACAGCGGCGGCCATTTCTTTCGGGCATGAACTGGCGCGGGCGGGGTTGGCTTCCGATTCGCGCCCCCAAATGATCCTGGTCTACGATTTGGGCGGCGGTACCTTCGACGTGAGCGTGCTGGAGATGCACCCGAATCGCTTCTTGACGCTGGCGACCGATGGCGACGTACGTTTGGGTGGCCGGGACTGGGATCAGCGCCTGGTCGACTACGTCGCAGCGCAAGCGATCCGTCAAACGGGCGTCGATCCGCGGGAGGAGCCCAACTCGCTGGGACGCCTGCTCTGCGAGTGCGAGGAGGCCAAGCGCGCCCTGTCGGCGCGACACCAGACCCAAATCCTGCTGGACGTCCACGGCTCCAGTGTGCCGGTGCCGATCACGCGTGAGGAATTCCAGGCAATGACACAGGATCTGCTGGAACGTACGACCTTTACGGTCGAAAAGACGCTGCGCGCTTCCGGTTTGAAATGGGAGCAAATCGACCGGATCCTGCTGGTCGGCGGCATGTCGCGGATGCCGGCCGTGGTCCAGAGGATGGCCGAACTGTCCGGAAAACAGCCCGATCGAACGATTTCGCCCGACGAAGCCGTGGCGCATGGGGCCGCCCTGCACGCTGCCACGTTCCTGGACCGCCAGCAGGGGCGGGATCCCCTGTTCGAAATCCGGAATGTCAATGCGCACAGCCTGGGGGTGGCGGCGGTCGACCCGTTGACCAAGAGGCGCCAGACCGCTGTGCTAATCCCAAAGAATTCCGCCCTCCCCGCGACCGCCCGCCGCGTCTTTACCACCCGGCGCCAAAACCAACGGTCGATCCTGGTGCAGATCGTCGAAGGAGAGAGCGAATCACCCAACGATTGCGTCCAGATCGGACGCTGCACGGTCCGCGATCTGCCGGAAGCCCTGCCCGCCCACACGCCTGTCGAAGTCCGCTTCCGTTACGAACAAAATGGCCGTTTGGGCGTCCGCGTCCGTGTGGCCGGCACCGAGACCGATCTGCGTTACGACATCGACCGGGAAAACATGTTGGACGACCAGCAACTCCGTTTCTGGCGAAAACGCATCTCGGGACTTCCCATTCGCGATGAAGGAACCCGCACAACGTTCTTCGCGTCCCCCCATCCGGCCGGTTCACAAGCAAGAAACCCGCCTCATGATAGTAACTAGAAACTAACCGTAATGTCTGTTTACTTCCGAAGACGTGACAAAGTTGCCCCTGCGCGGTGTAGAATAACAAAGACGTCAAGTCTTCCTGACTTGCCATCCCCCACGCAACCCGTAAATTCGCCCGGCCTGGTGCGGCGGGCGTGAAGCTAACCGTGTCCTGCTGAGACGAGCGAACGCCGTTGGAGCCCATCCATGACCATTGTGCCCTGTCCCCGGTGTCACGAACGCGTGTCATTGCCCTTGTCCGCCAGCGCCCAAGCGCGTGTCCGGTGCCCGCTTTGCCAAGATTCCATGCGGTTGGCCGAGATTCTCGAGACCCTGCCTCCCGAACTCGAAGTCCTGGACGATCCGGGCAGGCCGATGTCGGAGCCGGCCGAGGTCGGTGAACCGCAGCAGCCGACGGCGGAACCTTTTGCGGTCGCTGAACCGCGTCCGGCGGCGGAAGTGCAACCGTCTTTGCCGGAGTTCAGTATCGATCGCAGTTCGCAGGCTCGGGACGCAAGCGAGCCGGTGGGCGGGGTTCGCCGGCGCCCGCTTGGCGCGCGCGGGCAGCGCAAGTCGAAGAATGCGTTGTGGGAAGTGGCGAAAATCGCCGCAGGCGGTATTGCCGGCCTGCTCATGGCCCAACTGCTGTTGTGGTGGATGCCGTGGCAGAACCTGCGTCGCGATCCGTTCGAAATCGGTCCTTCGGTCGCTTCCCTGGCGCCATGGCTGGTTCCGGCGACCTTCCATGGCAATGGGGCGGCAGCCGAGGCGTCCGCTCCCGGAGCCGCGCCGCGCGAACCGGAGAACGGAGTGTCAGCAACCGGTCTCCCGGAGCGGACCTTTGACGATGCAGGCGCTGCGGCCCCGTCCCCTTCTCCAGAAGCGGACGACGAGCTACCGGTGCCTTCGGAAACGTGGCCCGCACCGGGGGAGCAGGACCCGGACGGCGGATTATTCGGGCACCAACCGATCGAACATGACTCGATCGATGATTTGGACATCCCCCCAATCTCGGGAGAAGATCCGGGCGACTTAGAGGACCTCTACGACCTGGGCCCCACCCTCATGGAACCCGACACCGCCCCCGATGAGGAATTGCCGCTGGATCCCGCTTGGGAACTGGACTCGGAACTGGACCCTGGGCTGGAAACCGATCCGATTCTGGAACTGGAGCCCGAATTGGAGACGGATCCTGAACTGGAGACGGATCCCGAACTGGAGACGGATCCTGAACTGGAAATGGAATCGGAAGGGGAATCGGCTCCGGAAACCGCACCGGCTCCTGAACAGCAACCCGATGCCGACGCAAGCACGGGAGCGGGAAATGAGGGCCACGTCGCGGCAACCCGGATCGATGCCACGGACATCACCTCAGCCCCAGCTTGGGACGCCGTCCTGCAGGAGGCGCATCAAGCGGCGACCGCTTGGTCGGAAGTAGCGGCGGCGGACAGCGGGCCCCTGCTTGGTTCCACTTACCGTGCGTTCGCGCGCCTGTCCCAATCCCTCCAGGCGGACCCGGAAGCCGGGGAAGATCGTGAAGCGGCGATCGCGCTGGTGGAATCGTTACGAGAGGATACGGCCAAACTGGACCATTTGGGTCGAGCGGGAGTGGCCTGGATCAATGCACCGGATCGGCGCGACACCGAGGGAGTGCTTTTGGTGGGTCAGGTGCAAGCGATTTTGGCCCAGGGTCCCTTCTATCGTACGGACTTGGCCCTTCCGGACGATCAGACGGTCGCGCCCGTTTACGCGGACACGGACCCTGAGGAATGGTACCAAGTGGATGATCGCGTGCTGATTGCGGGCGCGATCATTCCGTCGGCCAATTTGAGCGAACTTCCTCGGGACGCCTCGGTCGAATCGGAGGTGGTGTGGGGGGCGGTGGCTGCCCTGGTGACCGACTGATCGGTGCAAACCTGATTCTGCGACCTACCCCACCCCCCGGACAAGTGTGTGCGAGCGAGAGGGATTGGATATGGGACGTGGTTTCGGTCGAAAAGCTTTTTTGACACGTTTGGCACGTCCGTCTAGACTAAAGGTATCCGCCTGTGTCCGGTGGCGGGTGCGTCTTGTCCTTCGTCCCACAAGTCAAGCTGCGGATTACCGCCCATGTTGCGATCAACGCTCCTACTTGTCGTCTTTGGTTTAACCCTCCTGCTGGCTGCTTCGGGGAACGCAAATACGCTTACAACCGAGTTAATCAGCGCGACGGAAGCTCGCCGATATGGTTTGGAACTGGCCTGGACGACGCGAGTCGAAGTCGATGCGGCCCGGGGTCGGGTGACCCATATCCAGCAGTACGTCAGTACCGAAAACCACCACACGTACTACGAAGTCCGATATGGCGAGGGTGAACGCCGGCGCGTTTTCGGCGAACAGGATCTGGATCGCTTTGGAGAGGTGGTGGGTCAGGAGGGCGCGCGGCGGTTGGCCGACCAGTTTGTTCGGCAACTCGAAGGCCGGGGGCTCGAGGCGGAAGTCCAGGAGCATCAAGTTCCCGAGATCACCTTGTACGTGACGACCGACCGAGCCATGATCCATGCGATCAATGCCGAAACCGGTCGCACGGTCTGGGCCACGGTCGTGGGCAATCCCAACTACCCCACCGAGCGAGTGGGAGTCAGTGAAGATTATGTGGCGGCCGTCAACGGCTCCTCCCTTTACTTGTTGCGAAGGAGGGATGGACGGCTGGTCTGGGTGCGGCGCACCCAGTGTGTTCCTGCTGCCGGCCCGGCGGTAAGTCCCTACCAAGTCATAGTACCCACCTACAGTGGAAGGGTAGAGCTATACGATTTGGAGCAGACGGATACGCTGCCCGAGGTGCATGCGTCCAATGGTCGGGCGGTGATTCAGCCGGTCGTGACCCCCTTGAGTGTCGCCTGGCCCACGGATCGCGGGTTGATGTACGTGGCGCAGGTGAGTCGCGGGCGGATTCGTTTTCGGTTGGAAGCCCGCGATGCGATCGTCTCGCAGCCGGCGTATTTCGCGCCCAACCGGTTTTTTGTCGGCTCGGTCGATGGCTACCTGTACTGCTTGCACGAAACCTCGGGCGACGAGCACTGGCGGTTTTCCGCGGGGGAAGCCATCGTCGAAACGCCGGTGCCGACGGAAGATTCGCTGTTCTTCTTAACGGATCAACACAACCTGTATCACCTGGATCCGCAGCACGGCGACTTACGCTGGATCGCTCCCTACGTGACCAGGTTCCTGGCGGCCAGCCAAGATCGACTGTACTGCTTGGGAATGACGAATCGTCTGGAGATTCTGGATCGAGAGACGGGCGGTCGAATTGCCAGCCCCCGATCGAACCAATTGAATTTCTTCTATGCCAATCCGCTGACGGACCGGATCATCGTCGGCATGGACACGGGCATGCTGCAGGCTTATCGGGAGGTGGACCAGCGTTGGCCGCTGGTTCATGAGGGCGAAGTCACGGAGGCGCCGGCCAAGAAGCGGCCGGCGATCAAGCAGGAGGCCCTGCCGGACACCGAACCGGAGCGGCCCGATCCCCCCGAGCGGCCCGATCCCTTTGCCGCACCGGATTCGGACGATCCCTTCGGCCCCCGGGATGACGACGACCCCGATGTCGATCCTTTCGGGGCCCCGGATGATGCAGACGACCCGTTTGGCGGGGACGCTGCGGATCCATTTGGTGGCGGTGGAGACCCATTTGGTGGTGTCGACGACCCGTTTGGTGGGTAGCTCGTCAAGACGTGAGAACCTGCGCTCGCAAGTGTCCTCTTGAATTCATTGCGTAGGTGGGGTAAAACCTTTCCCCCCGCCGGTAACCTGTTTTTTTCCGGCGCTTGAAATTTTTCCCTGCGCCGATCACGGTTCGCGGCTTGACCCCGGGTACTGCAACGCGTAAACCATAAGCGGGGCACAGCCGCCACCGTTTTCACCGCTTACAGCACAAGGACTTGGACTGACGATGAACACCCCCGTCCGCCGCGCGATCATCAGTGTCAGCGACAAACTTGGTTTAGCCGATTTCGCACGTGGTCTTGCCGACTGTGGAATCGAGATCTTCAGCACGGGGGGCACGCGGAAGCACTTGGAGCATGCGGGTCGGACGGTAACCGACGTGTCCGCCTACACCGGCTTTCCCGAGATGATGGAGGGGCGTCTGAAGACGCTGCACCCCCGCGTGTTTGGCGGCCTGCTTTGTCGCCGGGATCGAGCGGACGATATGGCCGCGATTTCCGAACAGGGTATTGAACCGTTCGAACTGGTCGTGGTGAATCTGTATCCTTTCGAGGCAACCATTGCACGCGGCGGGGCCACCCATGAGGAAGCGATCGAGCAAATTGACATTGGGGGGCCGAGTCTGATACGCGCGGCGGCGAAAAACCACGCCTTCACCGCGGTGGTGACCCATCCCGAGCAGTATTCCGCCGTATTGCAGGAGATCATGGCCACGGGTTGCGTTTCGGACGAGTTACGGCAGCGACTGGCGGCCGAGGCCTTTGCCCGCACGGCAGCCTACGACCGAGCCATTGCCGACTTCTTCGTGGACGAGGGCGTGCCCCGTGAGTTCCCGGCAACGCTGAATCTGGTCCTGCGCCGCAAGGCGTCTTTGAGATATGGAGAGAACCCGCATCAGCGGGCCAGCGTTTACCGGGAACTCGGCACGCGCGGACCCAGCTTGGTTACCGCACGGCAACTCAACGGCAAAGAGCTGTCCTACAACAACCTCCTGGACCTGGACAGCGCCCTGAACATGGTCCGCTTGTTTCCCCGTCCAGCGGTGGTGGTCATCAAGCACAATAATCCTTGCGGGGCGGCCACGGCGAAGACTTTGGCCGAGGCCACTCGTCAGGCGCTCGCCGGCGATCCGGTCAGCGCCTACGGTTCGGTCCTGGGATTCAATCGCACCATGGACGTGGCCACCGCCGAAGTGCTCGCGGAACCCGGATTGTTTGTCGAGGGCGCCGTGGCGCCCGACTACGAGGCCGCGGCGGTGGGTATCCTGACCACGCGGCCGAAGTGGAAGAAGAACGTGCGTCTGATGCAAGTCGGCCGCTTGGATGACGCCTGGTCGACCCGCCATTTGCGATTCATCGAGGGCGGGATGCTGGTCCAGCAACCGGACACGATCGCCGACGAGGAGGACCAATGGAAAGTCGTGACCGACACGGAGCCGACAACGGAGCTTTGGGAGGATCTTCGATTCGGTTGGGCCATTGTCCGCCACGTGAAATCCAACGCGATCGTGCTGGCCAAAAACCAATCCCTCCGAGGGGTTGGCGCGGGCCAGATGAGTCGGGTGGATTCGGTCGAAATCTCGATTCACAAGGCGGGAGAACAGGCGGCCGGTTGCATCCTGGCTTCCGATGCCTTCTTTCCCTTTCCCGACTCGATCCATCGTGCGGCAGATGCCGGAGTGGCCGCCGTGATCCAACCGGGGGGTTCGATCCGCGATCCCGAGGTGATCGCTGCCTGCAACGAGCGGAATCTGCCCATGATTTTCACCAAACGCCGTCATTTCCGACATTGAACGATCCAACCGGGGGGGGGCGGTTGAAAGGGCTCCCCCGCGAAGAAGCGATCCGGATTTGCTATAATAACCGAGGTGGGTCGGTGTTCCTTTCCTTACCGATGGTGGCAGAACGATGTCTGCAAGAGAAAACTTGGATCGTGTCCTCCGGCAGTGGCCGTATGAGCCGGAGTCGGTCAAGGTGCGGATGGTGGAAGGCAGTGATGGCCGCCAAGTGATCCAGATGCGGGTCGATATGGGGGTATTGCAGCTGGAGACGACCGGTCGGCCGGACGGCGACCGACCGCACAATTTTCCGACCTATGGCCATTATTTGCGGAACAAAGCGCGCCGCAACCCGGATTTCGTACTCACGGATCAACAGTGTTTCGAGGTGGACCGCGAGTTTGTGCAGTTCTATCACCGCCGCATCTGTTGGTTGACCCTGCGCGAATTTCGGTATGCGGTGGCCGATGCCGAGCACACCCTCACGCTGATGGACCTTTGCCGGAATCACGGCGAGGACGAGGAATGGGTACTGGCGCATGAGCAGTACCGTCCGTTTGTGTTGTTTCACCGCATCCAGGCAGCCGCGTTAAGCCAGTTGGAGGAAGCCACCCCCGAGGCGGCCATTGCCGAATTGAATCGGGGACTGGAATGGTTGCGCGAGGTGTTTGCCGAATACGATGCCGAGGAGGAGTTCGAAGAAGACGAGCTGCGTCTGCGATTGGTCGAGCTGCGGGAGTCGTTACGGGACCATTATCAGGTGGGGCGGACACTGGAAGAGCGTTTAGACGAGGCGGTCGCCGAAGAGCGGTACGAATTGGCGGCCCAGTTGCGTGACGAATTGGCACGCCGTCGCTCGGGCGTGCGTCACTGACGTCAAGGACGTCAGGGACGCCGCAGCCGGTCTTGACCCCGCTTTCTCGATCCGTTACCAAATGAAGAATTCCTCGGGGAATTCCGTTCGAACGGTCGGGTTTCGGATTTCACTAAGTTTTGCATGGGAGGAGATGGGTGTCCATCACACGTGTCGGTGCCACCAAAGAGTATGTCAACAATTGGGCTCAGGCCTTCAGCAAGAAAAAAGCTC
The DNA here is from genome assembly GCA_007124535.1 of Planctomycetaceae bacterium. Lineage (GTDB taxonomy): Bacteria > Planctomycetota > Planctomycetia > Pirellulales > Pirellulaceae > SLMF01. Next base: position 1,324 of record SLEY01000017.1, on the reverse strand, counting down.
CCGCCGGAAGATCGGGGCAGGCCGTGGCCCGGAAGAAGACCTCCACAAAGAAACCAACCACGAAAAAATCGTCTTCGAAGAAACGGTCGCCAAAGAAATAGGGGTCCCCAATGAAATTGCACCTGCGTTACTGCGCGGCTTGAAATTATGAACCTCAAGCTGTCAGTCTGGCAGCCAAGTTGTTGAGCACGTACAAACAAAAACTGTCGGGACTCGAATTGGAGCCGTCGGGTGGCGGCTGTTTCGAGGTGTCCGCCGACGGTCAGCTCATCTACTCGAAGCTGGCGACCGGCCAGTTTCCGCACGAGCGGACGGTGGTCCGTCAGGTGGGCGAGCGGTTGGGTTGATCCGGCCGTCTGCCCCCCGCGGTTCGCGTCCCGCGGCCGCGGTCACCGTCTTGCGGTCAGCGTTCCGCGGCCGCAGTCAGCGTGTCGTCCAACCGGGACGATTGCCGACCACGGGCGCGGGCTCGTCGTTGCTGGACGAACGCCGGATCGGAGTGCGACGAACCGGGTCCGGATCATCCGCGATGTCCGCCAAGTCGTCGGCGAAGAAGGCGGTCGTGTTCTCGTTGACCAGCCGGTATTCGGGATCGCCGCAACGCAGCTCGGCTCGGAACAGGTGATTGCCCGCTTTCTCGCCCCGTGCCCGGACGGTCAAGGTGATGGTCTCGCCCGGGTCGAGTCGTGCGATCGGGTGAAAGACGACCTGTCCCGGCACGATTTCTGCGCGGGCCCCATCGGCACGGGCCGGTTCGATGCCCTCGGAAAACTGGGCGATCAACTGCACTTGGCTGGCCTCCTTCGTGCCCCGGTTGGTGATCTGGACTTCGTAGGTGACTTCCTTGCCCACGGCGATGGGGCCACGTGGATCCTCGACTCGCATGGTCAGATCCGCAATCGTCTCGACGCGGGTAACCACGTTCCCGGTGGCCTGCAGATCCGCATCGCCGCGAACCGTGAAATCGAACCGCGCTTCGCCCTCCTCGGCCAATTCGCAGAAGAAGCGGTACACCCGTTCTTCATCCGGCGCCAGCGAACCGACCGGCCATTCCAGCAGGTCGCCGGACTCTTCGACTTGCTCCAATCCCTGGACATAACGGGCGCCTTGTGGCAGACGAACGCTGGCCCGCACACGGTCGGCTTCGGCGTCACCTTGATTGACGACGCGCAACTCGTAGGTACCCGCCGAACCGGCGTATTTCATCCCAGAGCCCCGGGGCTTCAGCTTCAGATCGGCCCGACGGACGAGCAACTCCTCTTCCGCCGCCGCTTGTAACTCGCCCTGCCCTTCCGCCTGGGCATGGATCCGCATGGGGCCGGCT
>SLEY01000557.1 GCA_007124535.1 Planctomycetaceae bacterium | reverse complement strand
GCCAAGCCGGTGATGCCGCCCTTCTTCACGCGGTGCCCGTGGCGAAAAGTCCCGCCCACCTGGAGTACCGCCTCGGCGCGATCGACGCCCGGCAGCCGCTGGGCCTCGCTCCACGCCGCCACGCCCCGCTCGTCCTTGAACACCAATTCAAAATCGGCCCGCTGGATCCAGCGGAACTGGAAATCGACCAGATGCTCGATCGCCAAGGCCATCATGAAACCACTGACCAGGATGGCGGCGCCCATCGCCACCGCGATCACACTGGTCACCGTCCGCATACGGTTGCGGAAGGTGCTGCGCAGGACACTGCGCCAGCCGCTGGAAAGCCGTTTCCAGAGCCAGCCCAAGCGTTCCAACAGCACGCTGCCACCCTGCGGGGGCGACTTGGGCCGCATCGCCGCGGCCGGTTGCAGCCGCAGCACCGCCCGCGTGCCCCGCAAACTGCCCAATACCGCACAGACCACGCTGATCCCCACCCCGGCCGCGTGCAGCCATGGGAAGAAGTGATGGATCAGTTCCGGGAACTCGAAAAAGTCCCGATAGATCTCCGTCATGCCGGCCGCCAGCAGATATCCCAGCAGGCAGCCCAGCAACCCGCCCAGGACCCCGACCGTCGTGCCGAACTTGAGAAAATGCAGGAACACCTCCGCATTCGAATAGCCCAGGGCCTTCAGCGTACCGATCACGGTACGCTGCTGGTCGGCCAGACGGCTGAGCAGTACGTTCAGCACCAGGGCGGCCACCCCTAAGAACACGACGGGCATGAATACGGCGAAGATCCGCAGCCCTTCGATCTCCAGATCCAAATACTGATGCGAAATCTGCTCGGACCGCGGGGTCGTCGCCAAAACACCATACGGCTCCAACTCCCGCTCGGCATGTTGCAGCAGGTGAGCCAAGCTGCCGCCCGGGGCCAGCCGCCCCAGCACTTCGTTGGCAGCCCCCTCCATGTCGAACACCGATTCGGCAAACGTCCGCTTCAAATAAAACACGCCGAACTGCTCGGGATCGGGAACGATCGCCCCGGGAGCCAACAGATACGTGAATTCGCTGGAAATGGCCGTTCCCGTGATGAACAACTCCTGACGCCGCTGATTCAAAACCAAATGAATCCAATCGCCCGGGGCTAAATTGTGATGCCGCGCGAAGGCATCGTTCACGATGACCTCGTTCTCGCGCCGTTCGGTAAAGTAGCCTCCTTGGCGCAGCACGATATCGGCCAGGACCGGTTCGCGGCGATCGGGCAGGGACAACACGATCGCGTTCAACGGCTTCCGGACGTCCGGCAACAGCACGGGGGCGGCGAAGCGGATCCGCGGTCGCAGAACCGCCACGCCCGGATACTCGGCCAGCGCCTCCAACTCGGGCAGAGGCGCCGTCTTCAGATCGATCCAGAAATCCGGCATCTGGCAGCGAGCGTAGTAGTCGCTCATCGCCCGCCGCAGGTTTCCGTAGGACGAACCCATGGCCACGAAACAGGCCACCCCCACCGCGATGATGCTGAGGATCGCCAGAAGCACCCCCCAGGAGGACAGCAGATCTCGTCTCAGTTTGCGGTTCAGGACACTCACCAGACCACCTCCTCCGGCGGGATCGGATGCGGGTTCCGTTCGACCTCGGTCACCTCGCCGCTCCGCAAATGCACCACCCGATCCGCCACGCCTGCGATCGCCGTATTGTGCGTGATCAGCACGATCGTGGTCCCCAGTTCCTGTTTCAGATCGATCAGCAGCCGGAGCACCTTCTTGCCCGTTTCAAAATCCAAGGCCCCCGTCGGCTCATCGCACAGCAACAGTTCCGGATTCTTGGCGATCGCTCGGGCAATCGACACCCGCTGCTGCTCGCCGCCCGAAAGCTGGGCGGGAAAATGGTCGGCCCGATCCTCCAGCTCCACCTTGGCCAACGCCTCGAGCGGATCCATCGGCTGCTGGATCAATTCCGTGGCCACCATCACGTTCTCCAACGCGGTCAGATTGGGGACCAGATTGTAGAACTGGAAAATGAAACCCACGGAGTCGCGGCGATAACGCGTCAATTCGGGCTGGCTCCAGGCACTCATTTCCCGGTCGCGAAAGAACAGTTGTCCCGCACTGACCGTATCCAAGCCACCCACCAGATTCAGGATCGTCGTCTTGCCCGAACCGCTGGGCCCCAACATCACCAGGAATTCGCCCGGCGGAATGACCAGCGACACCCGATGCGCTGCCCGGACCTGGACCTCGCCCATCGCAAACGTCTTGTCCACGGCGACCAACCGCAGCAGCGCGCTGCGAGTGTCGTCCACCGAATTGTCGAACATGGGTTCCTCGCGTTCCCGATCAGGGTCCCCGCCGAATCCCCGGGGGCGATCCGGCAGATGCGAACGCAGCATCCATCTGGAGAGTAGCTTATCGGGACCAACGAGCAAACGCCTGCACGGCTTCCCCGGCCCGAGTTTCCCTTTCAGCCCGAAAAACCGAAAAAACCCGCCGAAGGCCTCGCAGGAGCCGAGGGGCCGCCTGGAAAAGTGGTGAAATTCGCTTTTTCGCTGGAAAACGTCGCGTGGAGAGAACAACCATGAAAACGTTGGATACACTCGCCATCCAGCCGACCGTCGATTACACGGTGGAGGAAGCCGCTCAGTTGTTGCGAGTGTCGCCCCAAACCGTGAGCGCGCTGCTGGAATCGCGACGCCTCGAGGGCGTGCGAATCGACGAGCAATGGAGGGTGCTGGGAGCCTCGCTGCTGGACTTGACGTGTCAGGATCGCCCGTCCGAAGCCGAGTTGGTGGCCGATTGGCTCGCGGTGACAGGCCGCTCCTTACAGGAGATCTGGGATAACGACGAGGACGCGGTGTATGATCCACCTGAGTGAACCGGCGTTCAACATGGCAGGTATCAAGCTGATTGTGGCCGCGATTACCAGCAACGTCTCGCCGCCTTTGCGTCTCGGCGATACGCTTCTGAGCGATTGGCGCGTCGCGGGCCTGCTCAAAGCCTTCGGCGGTTCGCGGAGTCGTCGCCACCGTGGACAAGCGCGACGTGGTCCGAAAACTCGGCAGCTTGTCGGCGGGTGATCTCGAGTCCGTTGAGCAAGGGATGGCCCGAGTGCTCGGCTTCCTCGTGCGTCCGCCAACGCCACCGCCCTAACGCTGCCTCGCTGCGCTCGGTCGCAACCAAAAAAAGTCTCGGATGGACAGTCGACACGCGCTCTCGCAGCCGCAACGAGCGCCGAGATCCTGCACCCCGCAGGTTGGGCATTCCTGCCCGACGGACGTCTGACAATCGACACGAACATCCAACTTTCAAACCGAACCTAGGGCGGTGGCCGGGAGCTTCAGTTTCCCACTCTGATCGGGTAAATGCCATCTTCCAGAAAGAACTGTAATTGCGATTTATAGGACAGGGAGACTATTGTAGGCGGGTCGGGTTGTAGCTAACCGAGGGGTGGGGAAGCCGCGGAGACCGTCGTGATGATGCGCAAGTATGGTTGACAGATCCGACGGTAATTCTTACGATCATCGGGTTCACTACACTCGCCACCCTCCCGGTGCGCAGGTTGCGGGCTGACGGCAGGTCGCGCCGGCGGACCTTGGTACAGGTAAACAGGCTTATGGCAGTTCCCAAACGCAAACACTCGAATTCTCGGACCGGCAAGCGCCGTTCGCACGATGCGAAGCGTCCGAAGCAACTGATGTACTGTTCCCAGTGTGGCACGGCGGTGCCGACGCACAGGGTATGTCCGTCCTGTGGTTACTACATGGGTCGCGTGGTCGTCGAGAGCAGTGAGGAGTAGCTCTTGAGCAAAATCGCATTTTTATTCCCCGGTCAGGGGGCACAGACGGTCGGCATGGGTCGCCGATTGGCCGAGGGGTTACCGAGTGCGCGTGCGTACTACGATCGGGCTCGGGCGGTACTCGGCTACGATTTGGCGGAAGTATGCTTCGAGGGCCCCGAGGAAGACCTGGACTCAACGGTTTACAGCCAGCCGGCGTTGTTCGTGACCAGTCTCGCGGCTTTGGAGTGGCTTCGCAGCCAGTCCCCTGAGCTAGTGGAAGGTTGTCAGGCAGCGGCCGGTTTGAGTTTAGGTGAGTACACCGCGCTGGTTTTTGCGGGCGTGATGGAGTTCGAGGTCGCCTTGAAAGTGGTCCAGCAGCGTGGCGAGGCCATGCAAGCGGCGTCGGACGAGACCCCCAGCGGAATGGTCAGCATATTAGGATTGGAGCGTGGTCAGGTCGAGGAGTTATGTGCTCAGGTACGGCAGGAGGGCGAGGTGCTCCAGCCGGCCAATTTCCTCTGCCCGGCCAACGTGGTGGTTTCCGGACACAATGCGGCTTGTGAACGGATTGCCGAGGCGGCGATGCAATCCGGGGCGATGAAGGTTGTCCCCTTGGCGGTGGCCGGCGCGTTCCACACTCCCATTATGGAGTCATCCGTCGAGCGTTTGGTGGCGGCGTTGTCCGCGGCGACGTTGTCCAAACCACGGATTCCGGTCATCTCCAATGTGGATGCGGCGCCGCACGACGATCCCGAGGAGATTCGCCAATTGCTGGTACGGCAGATCGTGTCCCCCGTGCACTGGGAGCAATCGATGACACGTTTGCTGGACGAGGGCTTCGATTTATTTTATGAGATCGGTCCGGGGCGCGTATTGCGCGGTCTCCTGCGGCGCATCCACCGAAAGATTCGTTGCGAGAACGTGGAATGCTGACCGGCCGATGCGGCCGATTTCCCACTTGGCGATTGACGGAGGGGTCTGTTTGCGCCGGGGCCTGGGGTCCGCACGGGTGGATAAACCCCCTCGATTACTGGAGTATGGACAGTTCCAAGGAGCATGGATGATGACGCAGCCAGCGGCCAGACCCTTGACCGCCGACTTGACCGACCAGGTAGCGATGGTGACGGGGGCCTCGCGTGGTCTGGGCCGAGCCATCGCGATCGAATTGGCTCGCAACGGCGCCCGGGTGGCCTGTGTGGCCCGCGACATGGGCAAATTGGCCGAGACGGTCGAAGCCATTCGCCAGGAAGGCGGCACGGCGGAAGCCCAGACGTGCGATGTGAAAGATCGCTCGTCGGTCGAAGGGGCTGTCGATCAAGTGATCGAGCGCGAGGACCGGGTGGATATCCTGGTGAACAATGCGGGGATCAACCGGGACACGCTGCTGCCGGGCATGCGTGACGAGGATTGGGACGAGGTTTTGGCGACGAATTTGACCAGTACCTTCCTGTTCTGCCGGGCGGTTTCGCGGCACATGATGCGTGCCCGTTACGGCCGGATCGTGAACATCGCCAGTGTTTCGGGAATGATCGGGACGGCGGGCCAGACGAATTACGCCGCTTCGAAAGCGGGCCAGATCGGTTTTACGCGCAGTTTGAGCCAGGAGTTGGCCGGCCGCAAGGTCACGGTCAATGCGGTGGCGGCCGGATACATCGAAAGTGCTATGACCGAGGCGTTGGGCGAACTGGTCTTGGGTGAGGTCAGGAAACGGATACCGGCCAAACGGCTGGGGACTGCCGAGGAAGTGGCCGCGGCGGTGCTGTATCTGGTGAGTCCGGCGGCTGCCTACGTGACCGGGCAGGTGCTGGTGGTCGATGGAGGCATGACGGGATAGAGCGTCCAAACCGCTCTTGACCTGACTTGTGGATTTTTTCTATCTTCTGGAGCCGTTGCGTATCCGGGGACTGGTGCGTCACGGCCGGGCTCGTTTGCCCAAAGGATGGGATCGAAACACCGAATTGGCAAAAAATTGTTGCGAAGTGCGAAAGTGCTTCGCCCGTCTAGTCATTGACAAAGGAGTAGCAACGTGGCATCTGTCGCAGAACGAGTAACCGATATCGTCTCCGAGCAACTGGGTGTGGACCGGGACAAGGTCAAGCCGGAAACGCATTTCATCAACGATTTGGGCGCGGATTCGCTCGACACGGTCGAATTGGTGATGGAGCTGGAAGAAGAGTTCGACATCAACATTCCCGACGACGCGGCGGAGAAGATCGAAACCGTCGGTCAGGCCATCAAATACATCGAAGAGGCTCAGGCTTCTTAAGGAATTCAGGAAAAAATCCATGAGACGGCGTGTGGTCGTGACAGGGCTGGGCGTGGTCACCTCGCTCAGCTGCCAGGTCGACGATTTGTTCGACCGGCTGTGTGCGGGGGAGAGTGGCATTCACCAGTTGCGGTTGTTTGACACCACGGGCTTCAAGGTGAAGTTTGCGGGCGACGTGTACGACTGGGACATCGGCATCCACGCCGATAAGAAGGAGGTCAAACGGCTCGATCGGTTCACCCAATTCGCGATGGTGGCCGGCACGGAGGCGGTTTCGGACTCCGGGCTGGATTTCGCCCGAGAAGACTCGTTCCGTTGCGGGGTCATTCTCGGTTCCGGCATCGGCGGCTTGCAGGAAATCGAAACCCAGATCGAGCGTTTGTTGAGCAAGGGGCCGGATCGCGTCTCGCCCCTCACGATTCCCAAACTGATGCTGAACGCCGCCGGCGGCAATCTGTCCATCCGGTTTGGCGTCCGAGGCCCCAATTATACGGTGGCCACCGCCTGTGCCAGTGCAACCAATGCGATCGGCGATGCCTTCAAAACGATTCAGTATGATGATGCCGACGTCATGCTCACGGGCGGCACGGAGGCGGCGGTGACCCCGATGGGGCTCAGCGGGTTCCAGAACATGCGGGCGCTATCCACCCGAAATGACCATCCGGCTGCGGCCAGCCGCCCCTTCGACGCCGATCGCGACGGATTTGTGCTGTCCGAAGGCGCCGGAATCCTGGTCCTGGAAGAACTGGAACATGCGCGGGCGCGCCACGCCAAGATCTACGCGGAAATTCTTGGTGTGGGGGTCAGCGGTGACGCCGGCCATATCACCCAGCCGGACGAGCAAGGAACGGGGGCCGCCCGCGCGATGAGCAACGCCCTCCGCGATGCTCGCATCAACCCCGACCAAATGGTCTATGTGAATGCGCATGGCACCAGTACCCCGCTGGGCGACAAAGCCGAGACGATGGCCTTGAAGAGCGTGTTTGGCGAACATGCCCGAAAACTGCGAATCTCCAGCACCAAGAGCCAGCTGGGGCACGCCCTCGGCGCCAGTGGCGGGATCGAACTGGTCATGACCGTCAAGGCGATGGAACGCAGCACCATCCCGCCAACGATCAACTTGGAAACCCCCGACCCGGACTGTGATCTGGATTATGTTCCCAACGAGCCTCGCGAGTGTGAGGTGCCAACCGCGATGAGCAACAGTTTCGGTTTCGGTGGCCATAATGCCTCGGTGGTCGTGGGCAAATTGGCCAATGGCCGGCTGTAACCCCTCGCCTGGCGTAGTACCCGACGGATGAATTATTTCGCCCATGGGCGCGATTACCTGGATGAACCTTACTTCCTCGCCGGAACGGCGATTCCTGACTGGTTGAGTGTGGTCGATCGGCGTCTGCGCGCACGCCGGCGCCGTGTCGAGCCCTTCCTCCAGGCCACGGATCCCCGCCTGGTCCAGGTTGCCGGAGGGATCCTCCAGCACCTGGAGGACGATCGCTGGTTCCACCAGACACGGGCCTTTGCCGAAACCAGCCTCCAGTTGACCGTGCTGGTCCGGGACCAGTTGCCGGCGGACGATGGTTTTCGCCCGAGCTTTCTTGGCCATATCCTGGTCGAAATCCTCTTGGATGCCCAGCTGATTCGCGCGGCTCCCGCACAACTGGACGCATATTACGCGGCTCTGAGTGCCGTCAATCCCGCTCGTTTGGGCGACTTTATTCAGCAGATGGTGGCCCAACCCGCCGACCTGCTGCCGGCGTTCATTTCTCGATTTCTGGCGGTTCGGTTCTTGTATGATTATCTGGATGATGAGAAACTGCTGGGGCGTTTGAATCAAGTGATGCGGCGGGTCCGGTTGACGCCCCTGCCGTGCCACTTTTTAACCATCCTTCCCAAGGCTCGGAATTGCATCCGCGAGCGGTCAGCTGAACTGCTGGACGGCGGTTCCGACAGGTTGCAGGCAGTGGTGCTGCCAGGAGAAAAGCGATGAAGTTTGGAATGAATCTGTTGTTGTGGACGGGCGAAATCGGCGAAAGCCAGCTACCCGTATTGGAACGCCTGAAGGCCATGGGATACGACGGGGTGGAAGTGCCGCTGTTCAACCTGGACCTGGACTACGCCGCGTGGGGGAAACGTCTGGATGACCTGGGGTTGGAACGCACCGCAGTGACGGTGCGGGGGGTCGATGACAACCCGATCGACCCGGACGCGGCGGTGCGAGCCCGGGGGGTCCAAAACAATCAGCGGGCGGTGGATTGCTGCCAGGCGATGGGCGCCACCGCCTTGGTCGGCCCGTACCATTCGGCGCTGGGTTTCTTCAGCGGCCAGGGACCGACCGGCGACGAATGGGCCTGGGGGGTCGATTCGATGCGCCAAGTGGCCGAACATGCGAACCAAGCGGGGGTGACGCTGGGGGTTGAGTGTCTGAACCGCTTCGAGTGTTACCTGCTGAACACCCATGCCGATGCCGCCCGTTTTGTCCGCGAGGTGGACCAGCCCAGTTGCCGGGCGATGTACGACACGTTCCACGCTCACATCGAGGAGAAGAGCATTCCGGAGTCCATCCGGGCGTGTGCCGACGTGTTGGCCCATGTGCACATCTCGGAGAACGACCGCAGCACCCCGGGCCAGGGCAACGTCCGCTGGGCCGAGACGTTTGATACGCTGCAGTCGGCCGGTTACGACGGCTGGATGATGATCGAGGCCTTCGGCCTGGCGCTGCCCGAGTTGATTGCGGCGACGAAGATCTGGCGGCGCATGTATGAGAGCGAGGAGCAACTGGCCCGCGACGGCTTGGCCTTTATGAAGGCGGAAGTCGCCCGCCGCTGGTAGAGCGTCATGAACAGCGAATCCCAACAATCGCGTATCGGGGTGTTGATCGATGCCGACAACGCGCAACCGGTAGTGATCAGCGCGTTATTGTCCGAGGTGGCCAAGTATGGCATTGCCAGTGTCAAACGGGCCTACGGCGATTGGACCACACCCCGATTGAAGGGCTGGAAGGATGTGCTGAACGAGCATGCGATCCAGCCGATTCAGCAGTTTTCCTACACTTCGGGAAAGAATGCCACGGATTCGGCGATGATCATTGACGCCATGGATCTGTTGTATTCCAACCGCTTGCAGGCGTTTTGCCTGGTTTCCAGCGACAGCGACTTCACCCGTTTGGCAACGCGGCTGCGTGAATCGGGGATGATCGTCTACGGGGTGGGGGAGAAGAAGACGCCCCGGCCTTTCGTCAGCGCGTGTGACAAATTCGTCTACACAGAAATCCTGATGGAGGAAGACGCCGAGGACGAGGGCGCTCCCGACATCAAAACCCGCTCGAAAAAGAGCACCAAAGAGCTACGGCAAGACACGCGGTTGGTCCAGTTGTTGCGTAACGCGGCGATGTCGGCCGCCGATGATGACGGTTGGTCCCCTCTGGCGGTCGTCGGCACGTACCTGGCCAATCAATCCCCCGATTTCGACGCGCGGAACTACGGTTACCCCAAGCTGAGCCAGTTGATTGCGGCGACCCAGTTGTTCGAGATGCAGGATCGCCGGACGGAAACCGGCGGCCTGAACAAGTACATCCGGGACAACCGGCTGAAGAAGAGCGGCAAGTAGTCGTTCCGGGCTCGAATCCGCGGCTTTCGCCCAATCCGCGGCTTTCGCCCAATCCGCGGCTTTCGCCCATGCCGCGAGTTCCCGGCGAGACGGATCGCAGGCGTTCCGGAACTGAGCCCCGTCAGGGGGGTGGTGTTCGGTTCAGGCGACGCCGCGCTTGCGCATGCAGCAGCTCTTGTATTTCTTGCCGCTGCCGCAGGGGCAGGGCGAGTTGCGACCGACCCGCGGACCCCGATTGCGAATCGGCTCGATCACCGCCTGGCCGCCACCGCTGGCGGCGATCGCGTCCTGCTGCTGCCGAGCGATTTCCGTCGCCGATTCCGCTTGAGCGTGCGTGGCCGCGGTCTCCACCCACGTGCTGCCCACAAACCCTTCGTCCAATTGCTCCATGCGGAAGATCAGATCCGTGACGCGTTCGCCCACCGAGCCCCACATCTGGTCGAAGATCTTCATGCCCTCCCGCTTGTATTCGACCTTGGGATCGACCTGGGCGTAGCCCATCAAGCCGATCGAGCTGCGCAGATGGTCCATGGCCAGCAGGTGTTCCTTCCAGCCCGTATCGACGATTTGCAGCAGCAGGGCGCGTTCCATCCGTCGCATTTCGGGTCGGAACCGATCTTCCACCGCTTCCGTCAATTTGCAGGTCAGCGCCTCGCGGTCCATCCGCTCGAACGATTGGGGCTCGATCCTCCGGCCCAGCGTTTCTTCGACCCAATCGGCCAATTCCTG